>CALALM010000489.1 GCA_937925565.1 uncultured Centipeda sp. | reverse complement strand
ATTTGAGTTGTTGGAGGGAATGGTGGAGCGGTATGGCGATTGAGGTAAAGCGCGCGGGGGTGCGGCGTGCGCAGTGCAGCTGCAGCATGCCCGCCGTCTGGTGGGCGCTCTCGTACGTGCGGGGAGCACTGGTCATCTTTCACAGTCCGCGCTCCTGTGCCCATGTCGTGCGTGAAAAGGATGTTGGCAGTTTTCACCGTCTGGTCGGTGCGGGCACGTATGCGCCGCCGTCACCCGTGCCGCTCCTCACGAGCGGCATCGGCGAGGAGGATGCGGTGTTCGATGCGGCGGATCGGCTGCGTGCGTGCGTCCGCTATGCGGCGGAGAGGTATCACCCGCGTGCCGTCTTTATCGGTGGCTCCTGCGTGAGCGGTATTATCGGAGACGATACGCGGGCAGTGGCGGAGGAGATGGAGGAGGAACTCGGTCTGCCCGTGGTGGCCGTCCCCACGAGCGGCTTTTTGGACAATGAGTCCTTTGACGGCTATCTCTCGGTTGCACGCGTATTGACTGACCGCTTTATGCAGCCACCCGCGCGGACGCGGCAGGGGACGGTGGCGTTTCTCGGCGACTATGGCGGCTTCTACAGTGCCTATGTGCAGGAACTGAAGCGGCTGCTCGCGGGGATCGGGCTGCAGCTCACGGTACAGTTTCCAACCTATACGCCGCTGGATGAGATACAGGCTGTGACGGAGGCAGAGCTGCTCATTGTGCTTGGCAGCGCGATGTCGGATGAGAAGCAGGAGATGCTCGTCGCGTTCGCAAAGGAGCTGCATACACATTTCGGTACGTCGTACTTTGCCGAGGCGTTTGCGGGCGGTGCGGAGGAGACCGCACATTGGCTGCGCTGCATCGGTGCACGGTGTGGGCGTGCGTCGGAGGCGGAGGAGGTGATCCGACGTGAGGAGGAGGCGTTCGAGCGCGTTCTCGTCCGTGCGCGGGAGATGGTTGACGGGCGGCACACGGTGCTGGTTGTCGGGCGCGAACTGCACTGGCTGCAGCCAGAGATTCTCCTGCGCCTGATCGAAAAGGCGGGCGTACATCTCGCCGGGATCATCCTTCTCGCGCTTTTTACCGAGGAACAGCGTACAGCAGTGGAGGAAGGGCTGTGGCAGTGTACGGATGTACCGATCCTTGCGGTGGAGGATCCCGCGAGCGAGGAACTGCTGCGGTCGGTGGATTTTGTCTTTACTACGCATGAACTCGTGGACGTAGAGCTGCGGCAGATCCTGCTCGGCAAGCTGCCCACGGTCGGCTGGGCGATGGAGCGGCAGCTCATCGAGGATATGGAGCACGTACTCTATCGGCATACGGACAGAGGAGGGCTGATCTATGGATGAGGAGTTTCTCTCCTTCGACGATATGTCCGTGTGGATGGAAAGCTGTGCGCTGACAGGCGCGGCGGCGTTCTTCGCGGGGATGCGCGGCTGTGCCGTAATCGTCAACGGGCCGCTGTGGTGCTATCTCTTTACGCAGCGGCACATCGAGCAGAGTCAGAGCGACATTTCGCATCGCATGAAGTGCACACAGCTCGACAACGACGCGATTGTGTTCGGTGCGGAGACGTATCTGCGTGAGGCACTGCAGCCGCATATTGAGCAGATGCCCGCACTGCTTGCTATCATCAGCGGCAGCTCCGCGAGCTTGATCGGTGACGATGTCGGGGCGATTGCGCGTGCGGCGGGGGTGACCTGCCCCGTGGTCGCTATTGACAGCGGCGGGCTGATAGGCAGCTTTGCGGACGGATGGGCGCGTGCCTCCTGCGCGACGCTCGATGTGTTGCTCAGAGAAACACAGGGAGAGGTGCGGCGCGGGGTCAACCTCATCGGCATGACCTCGTCCTACTACAACGGTGAGAACGATGCACGGGAGCTTGTACGCCTGTTGACGGGGGCAGGATATGAGGTGCGCCATGTATTCGGCTGCGACATGCCGCTCGCGAGCATTGGCGATCTTGCACAGGCAGAGCTCAATATCGTCGTGCATGACGAGCTCGGGCTTGCGGCGGCAGACTATATTAAGCAGCACTGCGGCACGCCGTATATCGCTCCGCTTCCCCCGTATGGCCGTGCGGGGACGCGGCGATGGCTTGCGGCGATCTTTGCCGCGCTGCCGCCCACGCACGGGGACGATGTCATTGCAGAGATCGACGAGGCGGAGCGCAGGGACTTCCTGCGGATCAACGATCTCAAGAATACGTGGGGAGAGCTTCTCTTTGATACCGTGCTCATCCGTGCCCCACGCTCGTCGGCGTGGGGACTTGCCGAGGCTCTGCGGACGGAGTGGGCAGATGTGCGCAACCTCGCCGTTGCGGCACAGGTACGTATGGATGCCGCTGCTGCACAGATCGCGGACGAGCAGCTTGCGGAGACGGACACGGCGCAGGCGCAGGAACTCCTCGCGTCGATGGAGCGAGGTCTGCTCATGGGGAGCAGCAGCGAGTCCGTGCTTGCCGACCCACGCAGGATGCTCTACGTCCCCGTTGCCTATCCCGTCGTGGATCGCCTGCATATCTCGGATCAGCCGTTTATGGGGCTGCGCGGTGCACGGCACATCGAGGACGCGCTCTGGAACGGGAGCGTTCTCAGGCGCGAGCTGTCTGTCCGCGCAGGTCTGCACGGATAAGACGACGGCTTTATGAAAAATCGGGGCTGCTGCACATTTCTTTCGTGTAGCAGCCCTGTCATAGACAGGTATCATCGTATACCTGTCTTTTTTCGTTCTGAGGAGGGAGGGGAACACAGGTGCGTGTCTCGGGGATGTGCTCATATCCGACAATCTTTGCCGTGACCCCATACAGTTTTTCCAGACGTTCCTCTGTAATTATCTCATTTGTCTGACCGACGAAAAACATGCCGTCCCGTCCCATGACTGCGGTCCGGTCGGCACAGTAAAAGGCATGACTGGGGGCGTGCGTCGTCATGATCACTGTGATTCCCGCTGCACTGAGTGTACGGTCTGCCTCTGTTTCAGTCGCGATCACGAGAACCTCCGGATCCCATGCCAGAATCTGCTCCTTGGACACCTGACTCATGGATCCCTCGGAGGGTGCGGTTGTCACTGCGACATTATCGGCAAGCAGATCGACGATCTGTGCATGGAAGGAGCCTCGTGCGACCGCCATATTTCCCTGGGGCCCTCCAAGGTAGAGAACGCTTGGTTTGTGTTGAATTTTTGCAGCAAGTTCTTTGCTGCGTGTATATGTTGTGTGGCAATAGTCGGCAATGGTATTTCCTTCTTCTTCGCGGCCGAGGATTTTTCCGAGTGTACGGTATGCCTCATCCGTATTGTCGAGCCGTGCCCCGATAAAGATGGTAGGAATGCCGAGTGATGACTGAATCTGATCCATATCCTCGACAATGGTCGCCTTTTTCTCCCCAACGTCGATAATGACCTGCGGGTTGACAGAGAGCACCGCCTCCTTGTTGAAATTCTTCATGCCGTAGAACTGACCAAGAATCGGCAGATCACGGTACTGATCCCCCACATAGGGAAGGGCGGTATCCTTCCACTGCCCGGAGACACCAACGAGCTTATCCGGAGCAATGGCAAAGAGTGCCATCTGCGCCAGACCACCCGAGGGGGCGATACGGTCAATCTGCTTTGGCAGATCAACCGTGCGTCCCGCAGAGTCCGTAAATGTATAGGTCTCGATAGCAGGATTCTCCGCCACCTGCTGTCCACATCCGACGAGCAGCAGGAGAAGCAGGAGTAATGTGGTGAGCAGCACATTTCTTTTTTTCATAAGCATTTTCCTTTCTCGATTGAATCCTCTGAATTGCTGTGTTATCCTAGAGTCAACAGATCTGTGAGGAGGCATTTTCGTGAACTACTGGAATCTTTACGATGAGATCATCGCAGGGTTGCCGCAGGATATCTGCATTGATGACTATGCCGTCAGCCGCCCGTGGACGTATGTGCGTGCAGGGGATTTGGTTGGCATTTGCATGACGATCCCCGCATACAGCCGCCCACGTCTGCGCAAGGAGAGCTTTCTCGGCTGCTCCCTGCGCGAGACGGGGGAGTACGTGCGCTCGTGGCAGGGGCAGGAGGCTTCCATCGCCGCTGCCGCCATCAACGCCTACTACAATCAGCCGTCAAAAGTACAGGTGATGCAGGGGTTTCACGGTGAGGATGCATCCGCTGAGACACTGGATGAACGCAAGAAACTGGAAGCATTTGCCATGTATACGGAGCAGATTCGCGGAAAGAAGGTTGCTGTTGTTGGGCATTTTCCGAACTTCCAAAAGAAGTGGGAACCGATCTGCGACCTATCCATCCTTGAGATGCAGCCGGAGTGGGGGGACTATCCAGCCGAGGCGGCTGAGTTCCTCCTGCCGCAACAGGATTTTGTCTTTATGACGGGGGCGACCTTTGCCAACAAGACCATGCCGCGCCTCTTGGAACTCTCAAGGAATGCCGTGACCGTCCTTGTCGGTCCCTCTGTACCGATGCATCCATGCCTTTTTGACTACGGGGCAGACGGACTCTCGGGATTCACCGTGACCGATGCGGCGCTCGCCGCCGATCTCGTACATTTCGGCTATGGAACCGATATTGCAAGCTGCGGCAAGATGGCGGATGTCCTTCCGTATACCGGTTGAATAACATAATAGAGTTGCCGTACATTGAGATAACATACGGCAACTCTGTTTTATTTGTGTTGATTAGAACGTCATATCTACGCCAAGGAGGAAGTTCGTGCCGTCGGTAGGGCTTCCCCATCTGTACTGGTAGTTCGTATCAAACAGATTGTTGACGTGCAGGAAGATGCCGAGATCCGTCTGCGGCTCATAGCACAGATCGAGATCTGCCGTAAAGTAGCCGGAGCTGTTCGGATCACCGCTGGTGTCCGGTCGGGCACGCATCGCCCGACCGAGCAGACTGCTCCGGAATTTTCCATCACGATAGGTAACACCGAGATTGAACATCTATCGAACTCAGCCTTTGAGCCGAATTTATGCTTCCACCCAAGCTCGTAGTTGCTGTTGCGTTCCGGCTTTGGGACGGGATAACCGCTCCGAATATTTCCTGCCACATCCTTTGAGCCGACGAACACATGAGAACGTCCTGCCGAAAGACGAATTGTATCCCGCTTCGTCACATCGTGTGTGAAATTCAGAACAGGATCAAATGCATTGGATTTGGATGTTGTTTTCTGTGATGCTGAGCCATTATCACGGAAATCCTGCGTCATATCTTCACGGCGGACTCCAAGGGTCAACCGTGTTCGATTGTCGGCGCTCCATGCGTTTTCGACATAGAAGCTCCTGCGTGCATCATTTCCATCACGACGATAGGAAGTGTTGTTTTCATCCGTGTTCCAACTAAGTTTTATATACTTTGCGCCGAAACTCAATACATTTTTGCTGTCATAAGCAACGGTTGCGTTTGCCTCGACACCATTGCCTCGTGAGAACCAACCGCTGCGATACCACTGCGGAGCTCTATGCGTAAAGCGGGGAAGACTTCCTCCCTCTGTACTGAGCAAATTACGAACCCAGAGATTGGTCTCGTCAATTATGTGGTAATACTTGACATCGTACTGCCATATATCGTTTGGACGGCTCTCATTATTGAAGCGCAATATTGGATTGCCTGAAGCCCTTAAAACGCCAATCGGTCGCATTGTTATTTTTTTTTGAGCCGAAGTTATACCGTCTCCCGTTGCTACAGACCATCTTGGTCCGCTTGGCGCGAGATACTGGCCTGTCGCTGGATCAATGGACTCTGGAATCTCTCTTTCCATATCAGAGTAGTAGCCGTTCAGCATCAATGAGGACTTGCTGCTTGTTTTGAATCTTATTTTTCCATCAAAGTATAATTTTTTGTCCATCTGGTTTTCCAGATAGCCTGCTGAATAATGCTTTGAGAGATTGACGGCATAACTGACATTTTTATCGCTGCCGCTGTAACCGAGCTTTGCATCATAGGTGTGATTCGAGCCGCCTGCAGCACTCACGCGAAACTTGCCTGCACCCTTACC
>CALALM010000488.1 GCA_937925565.1 uncultured Centipeda sp. | reverse complement strand
TTCTCTGGTACCGTGCGCTCTGCCGGGCAGCGGAGGCGGGGGCATTTGACGCGCTCATTGTGCCGACCTCGACCTATCGCTATCTGCGCGCACTGCGGCAGAGCGTTCTGCGGCGCAGTCCCGTGCCCGTCCTCTTCATCCAACATGGGATCAATCCGAGCGAGGCACCGAAATTTTTCAGTGCTGCGGATGCGCTCTCAAAGCATCCGAATATCCGCCCCGTTGTGCTCACATTTGGCGACACGATTTTCGGAGAGCGGCGTCCTAATCTCCATATGATCGCACCACCGGCATTTATCCCGCGTGACATCGAGACTGCGCCGCATCCGCCCGTAAAGACGGATGAGCCCCTCACCATCGGGTTCTTTGGGCAGTTCCGCAGGGAAAAGAGGCTTGAGGATCTGCTCCGTGTCTATCTTGCAGGGAATTATACACGACCCGTTCGTTTGCTTGTGCAAGGATCGACGATGCACGCAGAGGATGCGGCAGAGTTTGAGCGCATCATCGCTATGTATGAGGGCAGGGGCATCTCCTTTCTGCATCGCGGGCTGATCGGCGCTGAGTGGCAGCGTGCCATTTCTGAAGTAGATGCACTCCTCTTGCCGTACTCTGCGCCGCGATACCGCTACCATTGGGGGGCGATGCTCTTCACAGCGATCGGCTTTCAAAAGCCCGTCCTCACGAGCGATGACATGAACCCCGAGGTGTTTGCGGAATATCCCATCGGGGAGACTTTTGCAAGCGGAGATATGACGGCCCTTGGAAGCGCATTGGAGACCTTCATCAACGAATATGATGTACGCGCGCCACATTGGCACAAGGCGCTCGCAGATGCTGCGCGCGCCTATGCACCACCGCGTTTTGCCATGCATATCGTGGAAATCATAGGGAAGCATTCGATTTCTTGAGACAGCAGGAAAGGACGGCGTTATGGCTCTGAATCTCTCGGTGCTTATCCTCGCAAAGAATGAGGAGCAGAACATAGAGGACTGCATTCGCAGCGTTTCCTTTGCCGGAGAAGTTGTTGTTATTGATGACTTCAGTACGGATCGGACGGCGGAACTGGCGCGCGGTCTTGGTGCGCGTGTTGTGCAGCGTGCTCTTGCCGGTGATTGGGGCGCGCAGCAGACCTTTGCGGTTCAAGAGGCAGGTTGTGACTGGATTTATTTTCTGGATGCGGATGAACGGGTATCGCCGAGACTAGCGGAGCGCATCAAGGAAATCGTCGCAGCGGATGATCGGCGCTATGCGTACGCGAATGCGCGCCTGAGTTACTATTTCGAGCAGCCGCTTCGGCATGGCGGTTGGTTTCCGGACTATGTCGTCCGACTTTTGCCGCGTGAGGGAACATATGTCACAGGGCTTGTTCACCCCAAGATCTGTCATCCCTATCAAGAGGTCAAACTCCCGAAAAAAGAATATCTCGTTCATTATCCCTATCGTGACT
>CALALM010000487.1 GCA_937925565.1 uncultured Centipeda sp. | reverse complement strand
CGCGCGCGTTCATCATCCCCTTCGTTTCGTCGGTAAGCCGTCCGTGTATCGTCACAAAATCCGCCTGCACAAGCAATTCATCCAGAGAAACGCGCGCAACATAATCCGGCAATGCGTCCGCATAGGGGTCGTAGCCGAGCAGCTGCACATCGAAGCCATGCAGTCTCTTTGCAACCTTTCGGCCGATCTGCCCCATGCCGATGATGCCGACCGTCTTATCCTCCAGATCGGGTACCGTCGCAGCATTCGCATAGTCGCGGACCCAGCGCCCCTCCTTCAGGTTCGCATGTGCACGCGCGATGTTGCGGCACTCGCTCAGGATCATTCCGACGGTGAAGTCGGCGACGGCGGTCGCATTGCGTCCGGGGGTATGGTAAACAGTGACGCCTTTGTGCGCCGCATATGGCACATTCACATTTTCGTACCCGCCGCGCAGGACGCCGATGAAGCGGAGCTTCGTGCAGGCATCAAGAACTTTTTTCGTGATCGGGCAGAACTGCGTAATGAGAATCTCCGCATCGCGCAGCTTGTCAATGAGGGCATCCGGCACGTCATAGACCTCGCTGCCCTGTGTCTCCAACTGCAGATTGATCCCCTGCAGTTCCTCATAGTCCCTCAGCGGCCAGTCAACCACCTCGATCTGCACGCCCTTTTCCCGATAGCCGGAAAACCCGGCCTCAATGTACGGCGCCGGTATCAAGAGGTCGCCGATTCCAACGAGCTTCATAGACGCAGCATCTCCTTTATTTTCCGATCAACTCGCCCAGCTTGACGAGTGCCCATCCTACGGGCGTATTGTAAGACGATACCAGATTGCCCAGCTCCGTCGAAGTCACGTTGCTCGGCAGCCTCACATTCGCCCGATCTGCCGCTGTTCCGTAAATACCCGAGAGACTGCTGCCCGCATAGAGCGCAATCGTCACGATAAAGAGCCCTGTGATAAAGATGCGGAACATGTTGCGCTTGCAGAACGGTGCCACCATGGAGATAACGAACACGATCGATGCAAGATCAACAAACGGCAGCATGCGGTTCCCCGGCAGAATGATCGAGATGAAAAGCGCAGCGGGAATGAGCAGCAGCCCCGTTGCGATAATGCACGGCTCACCGATCAAAAGCGCTGTATCCATTCCGATGTTGAATTCCCGCCCCGGGAAAATTTTCTTCAGCACCGTCTCTGCCTGATCGCGGACAATCATAACACCCTCGACGGTAATCTCTACCATTTTCGGCAGGAGAATCATAACGGCGGCCACTTGAACTGCGAGGAAAGCGCATTGTCCGACGCCCCAGCCCGCAAGGACACCCATACCTGCCCCGAGAACCGTAGCGAGTGTGATCGGTTTTCCAAGGACGCCAAGCTTTTGAATGACGCCCTCCGGACTCAGATTAATCTTGTTGAGTCCCGGTATCCGTTCAATGACGGCATTGACCAAAATACCGATGG
>CALALM010000486.1 GCA_937925565.1 uncultured Centipeda sp. | reverse complement strand
GTCGGCTTCTGGGCGGATATGGAGCATCCCTACATTACGTACGAGAACAACTTTATCGAGTCCGAGTGGTGGGCGCTCAAGGAGATCTGGAAGAAGGGGCTGCTCTATCAGGGACACAAGATCGTTCCGTACTGCCCGCGCTGCGGCACGCCGCTCTCCTCGCACGAGGTCGCGCAGGGATATAAGGATGTAACGGAGCGCTCGGCAATCGTACGCTTCAAGGCGGCGGATGAGGATGCCTACTTCCTCGCGTGGACGACGACGCCGTGGACGCTCCCCTCGAACCTCGGTCTCTGCGTGAACCCCGACGTGACCTATGTGAAGGTGCATGTTTACGGCAAGGTCTACTATCTTGCCGAGGCGCTGATGGACAGTGTGTTCGCAGACTCGTGGGGCGATCGTGAGATCCTCGCGACGATGAAGGGCAGCGATCTCGAGTACCGCAAGTATGAACCGCTCTATCCGTTTGCGGACAAGGATGTGCAGGAAAAAGCATTCTTTGTCACCTGCGACGACTATGTTACGACCGAGGACGGCACGGGCATCGTCCACATCGCACCCGCCTTCGGTGAGGACGATAACCGTGTCTGCCGCAAGTACGGCATGCCGTTCGTTCAGTTCGTCAACGACAAGGGCGAGATGACGGAAGAGACGGATTGGCCGGGCGTCTTTGTCAAGGATGCCGACCCGCTGATCCTCGCGGATCTCGAAAAGACCGGAAAACTCTTCAAGGCGCCGGAGTTCACGCACAGCTATCCGCATTGCTGGCGGTGCGACACGCCGCTGATCTACTATGCACGTGCCTCGTGGTTCATCCGCATGACGGCGGTGCGCGACGCACTTGTTGCGAACAACAATACGGTCAACTGGATTCCGAAGACCATCGGCGACGGCCGTTTCGGCAACTGGATCGAGCATGTGCAGGATTGGGGCATCAGCCGCGACCGCTACTGGGGCACGCCCCTCAACATCTGGAAATGTTCCTGCGGGCACGAGCACTCCGTCGGTTCGATCGCGGAGCTGCGCGAGCTTCAGCCGAACTGCCCCGCGGATATCGAGCTGCACCGCCCGTACATCGATGCGATCACGTTCCCCTGCGAGAAGTGCGGCGCGGAGATGCACCGCGTGCCCGAGGTCATTGACTGTTGGTTCGACTCCGGTGCGATGCCGTTTGCTCAGTGGCACTACCCATTTGAGAACAAGGAGATCTTTGAGAAATACTTCCCTGCAGATTTCATCTCCGAGGCGGTCGATCAGACGCGCGGCTGGTTCTACTCGCTGATTGCGATTTCGACGCTGCTCTTTGACAAGAGCCCATACAAGAACGTCATTGTCCTCGGCCATGTGCAGGATGAGAACGGGCAGAAGATGAGCAAGTCCAAGGGCAATGCGGTCGAGCCGATGGATGCCCTGCGCCGTCACGGAGCGGACGCGATTCGCTGGTACTTTTATGAGAACAGCGCCCCGTGGCTGCCGAACCGCTTCTCCGACGACGCGGTGCAGGAGGGCGCGCGCAAGTTCATGGGGACGCTCTGGAACACGTACGCGTTCTACGTTCTCTATGCGAACATCGACGAATTCGACCCGACGGTGCACACGCTCGACTACGACCGCCTCTCGGTTATGGATCGCTGGGTGTTCTCACGCCTGAATACGATGGTGCGTACGGTGGACGACTGCCTCAGTAACTATCGTGTCACCGAGGCGGCAAAGGCGGTGCAGTCCTTCGTCGAGGAACTGTCGAACTGGTATGTGCGCCGTAGCCGCAGCCGTTTCTGGGCGAAGGGCATGGAGCAGGACAAGGTGGATGCCTATCTGACGCTCTATACCGCACTTGTGACGACGGTGAAGGCGGCGGCGCCGATGGTTCCGTTCATCACGGAGAGCATCTACCGCAACCTCGTCTGCTCGGTCGACAAGAACGCGCCGATCTCCGTGCATCTCGCGGATTTCCCGACGGTGAACGAGGCGCTCATTGACACGCAGCTCGAGGAGAATATGGAGATCGTGCTCGAGGTTGTGACGCTCGGGCGGGCGGCGCGCAACGCGGCAAATATCAAGAACCGTCAGCCCGTTGCGAATATGTTTGTCAAGGCGGAGCACACGCTGCCCGAGTTTTTCGTCGAGATTATTGAGGACGAGCTGAATGTCAAGGTGGTTACATTCCGTGACGATATGTCGGACTTCCTCGCCTACCATGTGAAGCCGAACTTCCATGCGCTCGGTCCCAAGGTCGGCAAGCGCATGGGTGCGGTCAAGAAGGCGCTCGAGGAGAGCGACGGCGCGGCGGTGAAGGAGGCGCTTGCGGGGGACGGCAGCTATACGCTTCACATTGCGGACGGCGATGTCACGGTCACGTCCGAGGATGTCGAGGTCACGCTCTCCCAGCAGGAGGGCTACAACTGCCAGAGTTACGGCGGCGTGACCGTTGCGCTTGAGACGACGCTTACGGAGGAACTTCTCGAAGAGGGCTTTGTCCGCGAGATCATCAGCAAGGTGCAGACGAT
The DNA here is from genome assembly GCA_937925565.1 of uncultured Centipeda sp. Classification (GTDB taxonomy): domain Bacteria; phylum Bacillota; class Negativicutes; order Selenomonadales; family Selenomonadaceae; genus Centipeda. The sequence goes on along the minus strand of CALALM010000486.1, from coordinate 2,628 downwards.
GCGCAAGGAGTGCGGGCTTGAGGTGACGGATCATATTGCACTCGATCTCTCGGGCAACGCGAAGCTCACGGCAATCGCCCAGAAGAACGAGTCGTTTATCCGCGAAATTACGCTCGCCGATTCCGTTTCCTACGACGCGCCCGCAGGCACGAGCAAGGAGTGGAACATCAACGGTGAGAAGCTGGCGCTCAGCATCAAGTAAGTCTTGCTATACAAGCCGCTTCGTTCGGGAACTGCCCGAATGTAGCGGCTTTTCTTATTGACATTGCCTAGACAAAACGTATAATAAAATGTAACAAACAAATTGTGAAATAGGAGAGTGGTCGCAATGGTAAAATTCAGCTACTACGGTCATGCGGCTTTTTTGCTTGATGACGGAACGCATAAGGTGTTGGTGGATCCCTTTCTGACGGGGAATCCGACGGCGAGCATCGCGGCGAATGAGGTGGACTGTGATTTCATCCTGCTCACGCACGCACATGGGGATCATCTCGGCGATGCGCCATCGATTGCGACACGCACGGGGGCGGCGATTGTAGCGATCCCGGAGGTCATCTCGGTATGTGAGAGTCAGGCGTGCGCGGAGATCAAATCCTATCCCATGAACATCGGTGGTTCGCTCGATCTGCCGTTCGGCAAGGTGCGCATGACGTTCGCCCAGCACAGCGCGGGCGTCGCCGGTGGGATTGCCTGCGGTTTCGTCATCTACATCGGCGGTAAGGTCGTCTACTACTCCGGCGATACGGCACTCTTCAGCGACATGCAGCTGATCGGGCGCAAGGATGTCATCGACTACGCCGTGCTTCCGATCGGCGATAACTATACAATGGGACTGGAGGATGCGGCACAGGCGGCACAGTGGATCAACGCAGGACACGTCATCCCGATTCACTACGATACGTGGCCGGTCATCGCGCAGGAAGTGAACCGTTACAAGGAGGTCACGGAGGCGATGACACGCGCGAAGGTAAACATCGTCGCACCGGGCGAAACGATCGAACTTTGACCGTACACGCGAAAAGCTCACTCCTCGTGCTGCTCGGCCCGACGGCAGTCGGAAAGACAGAACTTTCGCTGAAACTTGCCGAGACGCTTGGGACGGATATCATATCGGGCGATTCCATGTGTATCTATCGTGGATTTGATATCGGCAGTGCAAAGCCGACTGTTGCAGAGCAAGCGCGTGTCCCTCATCATCTCGTCGATGTGTTGGACGCGGATGAATCGTTTTCGGTTACGGCGTTTGTTGCGCGTGTTGCTGCTCTTGTCAAGGAGTATGAGATGCGGGGGCGCCTGCCATTTGTTGTCGGTGGGACGGGGCTCTACATCAAGGCGCTCATCGAGGGATACGATTTCAATGAAACGCAGGAGCACCGATTTTTTCGTCGGGCGATGGAGGCGATTGCCGCACGGCGCGGAAATACCCGCGTGCATTCCTTCCTTGCGCATCGCGACCCGCAGGCAGCGGAGCGGTTACACGCGAACAATCTCCGGCGCGTGATCCGCGCGCTTGAGGTCGTGCGCTATGGCGATGAGCACATTTCGCAGGAGAGTGCGTTTGCGGTCGGCGCCGCTCCATACGATGCCTTTGTGATCGGACTCACCCGCGCACGTCCGCATCTTTATGAGCGGATCAATGCACGTGTGGAGGCGATGTTCAAAGCGGGGCTTGTGGATGAGGTAGCGGCACTTCTCGCGGGCGGTGTAGGGCGCGATGCTCCTGCGATGAAGGGCATCGGTTATAGGGAAACGGCAGCATATCTCGCGGGTGAGATGGGCCGTGCAGAGGCAGTCGCTGCCATTCAGACGGCGACGCGGCATTTTGCAAAGAGACAGATGACATGGTACCGGCGCATGCCATACATCCACTGGTATGATGCGGATGCGCGGACGGAGCAGGAGCTCCTGCACGTGATCCTTGCGGATATACGCGCATGGCAGGAGACCAGAGAAAGGAGCACTCAGGCGTGACGGCGAAAACCATCAATTTGCAGGATAATTTTCTCAATCAGGTGCGAAAGGACGGCATTTCTGTGACGATCCACCTTGTGAACGGATTTCAGATCAAGGGCACGGTGCGGGGCTTTGACAACTTCATTGTCATGATCGACAGTATGGGGAAACAGCAGATGATTTACAAGCATGCAATTTCAACCATTACTCCTATACAGATGGTGAAGGTGCTGCCGGAGGAGTCCTGAGTGGAAATCATGACGCTGCTGCACCGAGTACGGCGCGGCGGCTTTTTATTTGAGGGAAAATGAATGAAAACACGCGGTTTTGAAATCGTCTCCATGTATAGAGCGGCGGGCATCTATCTGCCGGAGCGCAAGACGGGTGCGAGTACAGGATACGACTTTGCTGCTGCGGAAACGATGGGGATTGCGTCGGGAGAGTGCGCGCTTGTCCCGACAGGTGTCAAGGCATATATGCAGCCGGACGAGGTGCTGCTCATTTACATCCGTTCGGGTACGGCACTCAAGAAACATCTCATGCTGATGAACAGCGTGGGTGTGATCGATGCAGACTATTATGGCAATGCGGAGAATGAGGGGCATATCTATATTCCTCTTTATAACTATGGGAAGGAGCCTGTACGTATCGCGGCGGGCGAGCGCATCGCACAGG
>CALALM010000485.1 GCA_937925565.1 uncultured Centipeda sp. | reverse complement strand
TCGGGCTTGTCACCGACGGCATCATCCGCCGCGCTCTGGCAAAGGATTACAACTTCCTCGACAAGGACGTCGAGAGCATCATGTTCGCCACGCCGCTCACGATCACACCGGATAAGATGGCGGCGGCGGCACTTTCCGTCATGGAGAAGCATCAGCCGCGTCCCGTTACCGTCCTGCCCGTCATCGATGATGCGGGCGTGCCCGTCGGCATTGTTCACCTGACGGATCTCTTGCGACAGGGGGTTGTGTGATGCCGATTCGGGAGGGCGCGATGGAGCGCGCAAAGAAAATCAAATGTATCATCCTCGACGTGGACGGCGTGCTTACGGATGGAGGCGTCTATATCGCGCCTGACGGGAGCGAGCTCTATAAGCCGTTCTTTGCGCGGGACGGGCTTATCATCTCGCTTGCGCCAAAGGCGGGACTCATGACCGCCATCATCACAGGGCGTTCCTCCACGATTGTCGGGCATCGTGCAAATGCTCTGCACATCGACCTTGTCTATCAGGGCTGCCGCAATAAATGTGCTGCCTATGCGGACATCAAGGAAAAGACGGGTCTGCGCGATGAGGAGATCGCCTATGTCGGTGATGACATCATTGATCTTCCCGTGATGCGTATGGTCGGGCTGCCCTGTGCCGTAGGAGACGCCGCACCGGAAGTGAAGGAGATCGCGCAGATTATCGCGTGTGAACGTGGCGGACGTGGCGCCGTGCGTGAAATTTATGAAATCATCATAAAGACACAGGGGCTGTGGGAGCGGATCCTCACGGCATTTGATACGGATACCGTCGGTGTTGCCCAGTAACAAATGATCAGCGATTCCCAAAGATAGGAGGTGCGGCAGTGCTCTATAAGACCCTTATGTTTCTCAGCAGACTTGCGTGCCGCACACCGCGCCCCCTTCTGCTCGGTGCGGGGTGGGTGCTCGGCAATCTCTACTATTTGCTGATTCCAAAGATGCGGAACCGTGCCGTGGAGCACATGATGCCCGCGCTCGGCATTGACGAGGCGGCGGCAAAAAGACTCGTGCGCGCATCCTTTGTCAATATGGCGCGCAACGTCCTCGACATTCTCGCCATGCCTATGCTGAACGAGAAGAATCTCAGTGAATACATCGAGATCGACCATCTCGAACGTATGCAGGAGGCGCTTGCCGAGGGACGCGGCGTCGTCGTGCTCACGGGTCATGTCGGCTGTTGGGAGTGGCTGTCGGCAGCATTCACCTTGAACGGAATTCCCGTCAGCGCGATTGCAAAGCCGCAGCCGAACATCGAGTATACACGCGTACTCGACGACCTGCGTGCGACTATCCACGTCGAGATCTTCTCGCGCGGAACGAGCGAACTGATCGCGGCAGCACGGGCTCTTAAACGCGGGCGTCTTCTCGGATTTCTCGCCGATCAGGATGGCGGTCCCGGCGGTGCGTTCATTGAGTTCCTTGGACGCACGGCATCGACGCCGCTCGGTCCCGCCGTCTTCTCACGTAAATTCAAGTCACCGGTCGTGCCCGCGTTCATCCTGCGTCAACCTGGCGGCAAGCACAAAGTTGTCGTCGGTGAGATTATGCGTTGCCCGGATACGGGGGACAGCGATCGTGACCTCCACGAATTCACCGTGCAGATGACGGCAATCGTCGAAAAGATCATTCGAGAGAACCCGACCCAGTGGATCTGGTTCCAAAAGCGTTGGAACACTCCGCCTGAGGAACAAAAGACAGGGAAGCACCACGTATCGGTGGCAGCAAAGGAGGGGGATTGATGGCGCAAAGCAAGTGGATCTATGGCGGCGGTGCCGTCCTCCTCGCGGGACTCATTGTCTGGGCGGTCACAACGGTGCCTGAGATTCCCGCACAGACCGACACACCGACGGAATCGCGCGTCATGTCCTATGCGGACAACACCCTCAGCGAGGAACGGGACGGGCGCACCGTCTGGACGATGACCGCAGAAAAAGTAAATATCGACATCGACACGAACGATACCGGTATGGTGAAGATTGACGGAATATTTTACACAGAGGATGGGCGAACCGTCACACTCAAGGCGGATGAGGGTCGCATGGATAGCAAGACGCGTGATGTTGTGCTTACGGGGACGATCGAGGCAACGACGAGCGACGGAGCGAAACTGCGGGCAAAAGAGGTTAAGTGGACGGCAGCGGAGGGCAGCCTCAGTGCCGAGGGCGACGCCGAGTTCATTCACGATGACATTCGTGCGACGGGCGACCGCATTGTGAGCACGGATGGATTTCAACGGTTCAGCATCATCGGCAATGCGCATATAGAAAAAGGTGGGGCGAAATGACAAAGAAGAAACTCTATCGGGGCATTCTGACACTGTTTGCAGTGGGAGCGGTCTGCACGGCGGCAGCCGCGCCGCAGCAGGGGAATGAGCCGACGAATCTCACGGCGGACAGCCTCACATATGATACGACGACAGGACTCATTACGGCAGAGACAAACGTACGCATGGAACAGGGCACGAGCCGGATTGAGGGCGCGCGTGCCACGTATAATACGCGCAGCGAGGAGGGCACGGTCGAGGGCGGCGTCCGTGCCGTGCGTGACGACATGAATCTCTCATGTGACCGTCTCTTTGGGATCGGGCAGGAGCACTGGCAGGCGACGGGCAGTGTTCATATGGTCAAAGCGGGGCGCACGTTTACGGGCGCGCAGGTCGACTATTACCCTTCGCAGAACGATTACATCCTCGCAGACAGCGGCGGAACGATCACGAGCGCCGACGGCACACTCAGCGCAGATCGTATCGAGGGATGGATGAAGGAAAGTCATTTTATCGGCACGGGCAATGCCCACATCGTCAGTCCGCCACGCGACCTCGAAGGCGGCGGTGACCGCATGGAATATTTCGGCAGTGTGGAACGACCGTATGTCGTGCTCGACGGAAGCGCGTGGGTGTTTCAGGGAAACAACATGGCGCGCAGCAATCACATGACCGTCTACCTCGCAGATGACGGCACGGCTGTGAGCGAGTGAGGAGGCGTCATCTTGCATCTCGAATCGCGCAACCTCATTAAGAAATTCGGCAACCGTACCGTCGTCGACCGTATCTCCGTCCGCATCGACAAGGGGGAGATTGTCGGTCTCTTGGGTCCGAACGGCGCGGGGAAGACGACGACGTTCTACATGATCGTCGGACTTGAAAAGCCAACGCACGGCGATGTC
>CALALM010000484.1 GCA_937925565.1 uncultured Centipeda sp. | reverse complement strand
TTTTTTGCCCGCTTTTCGCCCTCGATCCTCCACAGAGCACCACTCTGCGTCCGGTAGTCGGTCAAGGTGCGCGAGGCCCTCGTCATTCTCGGCTAATCGCACGAATACGATACATTCGGGGGCCCCATGCGGGGCTCCTTTTTATTTGACCAAAGAGAGCGAATTTCTTATAATGAGGACAAGAAATAACAAGACTTGAGAGATACGAAGGGAGGCAAAGGTATGGAGAAAGAATGGGAGGCAGAGGCACTAGAGGCGTGGGAAAGACTGTCCATCCAAGACAACTTCATCTTTCAGCGTGTCATGCAGAACGTGAAGCTCTGCAAGTGGCTGTTGGAGCGCATCTTGAAAATAAAGATTCGCGAGATTCGCTATCCGGATACGGAAAAGAGCATCGGCATACGATTGGACAGCAAAGCCGTACGTCTCGATGTCTATGTTGAGGATGAGATCGGAACGGTTTACAACATCGAAATGCAGACGACGAAGGGGCGTGACGGCGAGCTGCCACGACGGGCGCGCTACTATCAGGGGATGATCGACATGGATCTCCTCGGGAAGGGCGTCTACTACGATGACCTGCGTCAGACGTACATCATCTTCATCTGTACCTTTGATCTTTTTGGATTGGATGAGCGCATCTATACATTCCGCAATCGGTGTGTGGAACAGCCGGAGATTGAACTCGGGGATGGGACGACGAAGATATTCTTGAATGCGAAGGGGCTCAAAGGCAACGTTGATGAAGAATTGGAGGACTTTCTGCAATACGTCGACGGCAAGGAAGCACGTAGCAGATTTGCACAGGAGATGGCACAGGAAGTCGAGCGGGTAAAACGACAAGATGAAATGAGGCGAGAATTCGTGACACTATATATGGAATATCAAAAACACCATCGTGAGGGGTTGGCAAAAGGAATCGAACAGGGGCGCCGTGAAGGACGCCGTGAAGGACGCCGTGAAGGGCGCCGTGAAGGGAGGGAAGAGGGACGCACGGAGGGCCGACAGCAGGGTATCGCACATATAGCGATGAACATGCTGCGTGCCGGGACGCCGGTTGCAACAGTGGCACAGATGGCGGAATTGCCGGAGGCGGTCATTT
>CALALM010000483.1 GCA_937925565.1 uncultured Centipeda sp. | reverse complement strand
TGAGTTGCCCATCCTGATCCAGCAGCTGGAGCGCTGTTTGACAGAATATGAGAATACGGGTGATTGCTGATGAAGTTTCACTTTACGGTGCAGCCGTACCAGACGGATGCGGTGGAGGCGGTTGTCGGCGTGTTCGACGGGCAGCCGTATGCTGCACGCACAACGTATCTGCGTGATGTGGGGACGGGCGCGGCGCAGGGGAATCTGCTGTCCGTGCAGGAGAGCTATACGAATGCACCCCTTCTCACGGCGGAGGCGGACGATGGCTTTCGCAATGAGGAGCTGCATCTGACGAAGGCGCAGCTGCTCGCGAATATCCGCAGTGTGCAGAGCGCACGCAATCTCCATCTGTCTGATACGATCTCTGCACCGCTCGGCGCGTGCGCGCTGGATGTGGAGATGGAGACGGGGACAGGCAAGACGTATGTCTATATCAAGACGATGTTCGAGCTGAACCGCCGCTATGGCTGGAGCAAGTTCATCGTGGTGGTGCCGAGCATTGCGATCCGCGAGGGCGTGAAGAAGTCCTTCGAGATGACGGCGGAGCATTTCATGGAGCACTATGGGAAGAAGGCGCGGTTCTTCGTCTACAGCAGTGCGAATCTGAATCAGTTGGATGCGTTCTCTGCCGATGCGGGGCTCTCGGTGATGATCATCAACACGCAGGCGTTTGCTGCCTCGCTGAACGAGGAGAAGTCGATCGAGGGGCGCAGCGGGAACAAGGAGGCGCGCATCATCTACTCGAAGCGCGATGCGTTCGGCTCGCGCCGTCCGATCGATGTGATCGCGGCGAATCGTCCGATCCTCATTCTCGATGAGCCGCAGAAGATGGGAAAGAAGGACTCGGTGACGCAGAAGGCGCTTGCGCAGTTCTGTCCTCTCTTTACCCTGAACTATTCGGCGACGCACGCGGAGCGTCACAATCTCGTCTATGTGCTGGATGCGGTGGATGCCTACAATGCGCGTCTGGTGAAGAAGATCGAGGTGAAGGGGTTCGAGGTGAAGAATCTGCCGGGGACGGGGCGCTATCTCTATCTCGCGGAGATCGTGCTCTCGCCCAAAGTTCCGCCGCGTGCGCGGATCGAGTTCGAGGTGGCATATAAGGGCGGGGTGAAGCGTGAGCTGCATATTGTCTCTACAGGGGACAACCTCTGCCATCTCTCGGGCGGGATGGCGCAGTACGAGGGCTATGTGGTGGAGGCGATTGATGCCGCTGCGGGGACAGTCCTTTTCCTGAACGGAACTGTGCTCCATACGGGGGATGTGCAGGGGGATGTATCGGAGGCGGATCTCCGGCGGGTGCAGATCCGTGAGACGATTGTCTCGCATTTTGAGAAGGAGCAGCGGCTTTTCGCACGCGGGATCAAGACGCTCTCGCTGTTCTTCATCGACGAGGTGGCGAAGTACCGTCAGTATGATGCGGACGGGAATGCCGTGCTCGGGGAGTACGGGCGGATCTTCGAGGAGGAGTACCGCGCGGTGATGAACGAAAACCGCGACATTTTTGACCCTGCGTATATGAAATATCTGGACGATGTGCCTGTGGAGAAGGTACACACAGGGTATTTCAGCATTGACAAGAAGACGGGGCACGCGGTGGACAGCAGTCTCAGACGCGGCTCGGATCTGTCGGACGATATTTCGGCGTATGATCTGATCCTGAAGGATAAGGAGCGGCTGCTCTCGTTCGATGAGCCGACGCGCGTGATTTTCTCCCACTCGGCGCTGCGCGAGGGCTGGGACAATCCGAATGTGTTCCAGATCTGTACGCTCAAGCATGCGGCGAGTGTGACGGCGAAGCGGCAGGAGGTCGGCAGAGGCCTGCGTCTCGCGGTCGATCAGGCAGGACAGCGGATGGATCGGGCACTGCTTGGGGATGCGGTGCATGAGGTGAATGTGCTGACGGTGATCGCGAGCGAGAGCTATGCGGGGTTCGTCGGCGATCTGCAAAAGCAGATGGAGGCGGAGCTGTACGATCGTCCGAAGACAGTCACGGAGGAGTACTTCAAGGGGAAGACGGTGCAGTCGGCGGACGGTGCTGTGGTGCAGCTCGATGAGAAGGCGGCGCGGGCGATTTATTTCTATCTCGGCATGAATGGCTATGTGGATATCGAGGGGCATGTGACGGAGGACTATCGCACGGCACTTGCGGCGGGGACGCTCGCGCCTCTGCCTGAGGCTCTCATGCCCATGACGGAGGGGGTTCATCGCCTCGTGCAGGCAATCTATGATGAGAGTGTGCTGCGCACGATGATTTCGGATGCGGGGGCGACGAAGACACCGGAGAATAAGCTGAACGAGCGATTTTATCAGAAAGAGTTTCAGGAACTCTGGAAGAGGATTAACCACAAGTACGCCTATATGGTCTCCTTTGACACGAGACAACTCGTACGGGCGGCTATCGACCATATCAATGCCGAGCTGCGTGTCAGCCGTCTCCAATACACGATCACCTATGGCAGTCAGCAGACGGATCTGGATGTGGGCATGGTTGCGGACGGCACGAGCTTTGCCTACGGCAAGAGTCGGACGAGCACGATGAAACGCGCACAGGGAAGTACGGTGACGTATGATCTGATCGGGCGGATTGCAGCGGGAACGACACTCACGCGGCGCACGGTCGCGGAGATTTTGCGGGGGATTAAGGCCGAGGTGTTTGTAGGCTATCGCTACAATCCAGAGGAGTTTATCCGAACAGTGACGCGGCTCATCCTCGAGCAGAAAGCGACACGCATCGTCGATCACATCGAGTACAATACGATCGAGGGCAGCTACGATGCGAGCATCTTTGCGACGGAGAAGCGCCCCTACACCGAGGCGTACGAGGCGGAGAAGGCAATCCAGAACTATGTGTTCACGGACGGCAACGTGGAGAGGAAATTTGCCCAGGAGCTCGACGGCGGGGACGAGGTGCTGATTTACGCGAAACTGCCGCGCGGGTTCACGATCCCAACGCCGGTCGGAAGTTATGCGCCGGACTGGGCGATTGTGTTTCGCGAGGGGAAGGTGCGGCACATCTACTTCGTCGCGGAGACGAAGGGAACGCTGTCCTCGCTCCAGCTTCGTCCGATGGAGGAGGCAAAAATAGCGTGTGCGAAGAAGCTTTTTGAAAAACTTCATCGTGACTGCGTGA
>CALALM010000482.1 GCA_937925565.1 uncultured Centipeda sp. | reverse complement strand
TAGAGGGGCTTACTCCCCTGCGTGTATTCTCGGAGGATCAGGCACGCATAATCATGGAGACGAGTTTCTGGGGGGCAATCAAGGCGATGCAGCTCATCAATCAGAGAAAATTCTCCGTAGATGGCTGTAGCAGCGTGTTATTTTCCTCGATCTCTGCGTATACGGGTGCTTCCTCCATGTTTGCCTACTCCGCAGCAAAAGCAGCAGTACAGGCGGCTGTTCGCTCCATTGCGAAGGAGATATGCCGCAGCGGGAAGCGGATCAATTCGGTTAGCCCCGGGTGGGTTAATTCGGAGATGACGGACAGGGAACAGAATCAACTAGGAGAAGAGGCTCTTGCTGCATTGAAAAAAAGACATCTTCTAGGTTTTGGGGAACCTGCAGATGTGAGTGGATTTGTTCTGTTTCTGCTCAGTGATCGTGCACGATGGATGACCGGAAATGATTTTCTTGTCGATGGTGGATATTTATGGGGGGATGGCTGATGGAGCGATTGTTTACAAAGCCACGTGTTGCAGCAATTTCTGCCTGTGTATCAAAGAATCGTTTAGAGCTATCCACACTTGCAGAGCTCTATGGAGAATCGACCGTTACCAAAATTATGAAGGTGACGGGGATACGTCGGGTCAGCATCGCCCCCCCGGGAACGACAACAGCCGACTACTGTGCGGCTGCGGCAGTGAAGCTGATGCGGGAACAAAATGTCAACCCACAGACCGTGGATGGTCTTGTATTCGTGACGGAAACACCGGATTATATTATTCCGCATACTTCTGCGATTCTGCAGGAGCATCTTCACCTGCCTCATCATGCACTTGCCTTTGACATCAACTATGGATGCGCAGGCTATGTATACGGTCTTTTTCAGGCCTCTCTCCTCGTCGAGAGCGGCTATTGTAAGCGTGTCCTCGTTTGTGCAGGGGATACGCTTTCGCGTTATGTCAATCCTGCGGATAAAGCTGCACGCATGGTGCTTGGTGATGGCGGTTCGGCAACACTTGTGGAAGCAGATGAGAAGGTGCGCCGTAGTGTGTTTTCTTTTTACACCGATGGCAGTCGTGCGGAGCATCTCATGATCCCTGCCGGAGCAAATCGTGTGCCGCATACGTCGGGGGTGACCGATGTTCTGCATACAGATGCAGATGGAAATGCGCGAACGGATGAAGACTTTTATATGAATGGATTGGAGGTCATGGGCTTTGCGCTTAATGAGACTCTGTCCTCAATTCGAGAGACAGCCGAGCGCATGAAGTGGGAACTCTCAGAGGTTGATCTATTCGCGCTTCATCAGGCAAATGCCCTTATTGTTCAATACATCGCAAAGCAGTTGAAACTGCCGAAGGATCGTGTTCCTATTGCGGTTGGAGAGACTGGGAATGCCAGCAGTGCTTCGATTCCGATTATGCTGACGAGTACATTTGGCGGGAAAACATTGGAGTTTACAAAGGTTCTGGCATGTGGATTCGGAACGGGGCTTTCATGTGCAGGAGCAGCGTTTGACCTGTCCGGAACACAGGTGTTGAACTTAATGGAAGAGTAGTTCTGTGAATGAGTGAGGGAAAATAAAATGCGGCTAGTTACGGATTATTTAGATCGTATTGTCAACGAATATCCGGAGAAGATTGCCTATGCCAATGAGCACGATTCGATGACCTTTTCGCAGGTATACAAGAATGCGAGGAAACTAGCTGTTGGTTTGATTCGAGCACATATCTTTAAGCAGTCAGTCATTGTGTTCATGGAAAAATCCCCTGCTTGTATCACCTCCTTTTTAGGCATTGCATATAGTGGAAATTTTTATACGCCGATTGATACGCAGATGCCGGTTTCTCGTATTCATAAGATCATAAACACCTTGAATCCTTCTGCTATTATTACGAATCGCACGTTATTGTCGTCTGCAAAAGAGATTTTTTCTGAAGGTCAAATCTTTCTTTATGAAGATTTACAAGCCAATATTGACGATGAGGAATTGATTGAAAGCATCAAGTACAGACAACTCGATACAGATCTTCTGTATGTTCTGTTTACTTCTGGCTCTACTGGTGATCCTAAGGGGGTTACCATCTCACATCAGGCAGTGGTGGACTATACAGACTGGGTGACGGGGACCTTTGATTTGACGGCGGAGACAACGCTCGCCAACCAAGCTGCATTGTATTTCGATTTGTCCATACAGGATGTATATGCACCATTAAAGACTGGCGCAACGACTTGGTTATTGGACCAAGAAAAATTCTCCTTCCCCATTCGATTGCTTGAGTATTTGAATGAGAAGGAGATCAATACGATTTTTTGGGTACCTTCCGCATTGGTCTTGGTGGCTAATCTGAAAGCTCTTAGTCATGTTGAACTCCCACATCTGCACAAAGTCCTCTTTTGCGGAGAGGTTATGCCGAATAAACAGCTGAATGTATGGCGTAAGGTACTTCCGCACGCAGAGTTTGTGAATCTATATGGACCGACTGAGATTACTGAGGTTTGTACCTACTATCGTGTGAACCGTTTATTTAAGGATGGAGAAGCTCTGCCGATCGGCAAGGCTTGTGAGAATATGGATGTATTCGTTCTTAATGAAGCGAATGACCTTGCTCGCGGAGACGAGATCGGTGAACTTTGCGTACGGGGGCGCGGGTTGTCCTATGGATACTATAATAATCCGCAGAAGACGGCAGAGGCTTTCGTTCAGAACCCGTTACAGCCGAACTATCATGAACTGATCTACCGTACCGGGGATTTGGTTCGGTATAATGAGTTCGGCGAGCTGATGTATGCCGGTCGGAAGGATTTTCAGATCAAACATATGGGGCATCGCATTGAGCTCGGGGAGATAGAGACAGCAGCGCTTGCTGTTGATGGAGTAAAACAAGCGTGCTGTCTCTATGATACAGAGCGTTCACGAATAGTTCTTTTCTATGCGGGTTCACAAAATGACGATGAATTAAAGGAAGCTCTTTCTGTATATGTGCCGCATTATATGATTCCGAACCGATTTGTCAAAATGGATGAGATCCCACTCAATATGAATGGGAAGTTGGATCGTGTTTGGCTGAAGTCGCAGCTCTAGGAGGAAATATGGACACGAAAGAGAAAGTGACTGCAGTATTGCAGAAGATCAACTCCGATATCAAGAACGATGATACCGATCTGTTGGCGGCAGGTCTCTTGGATTCCTTTGATATCGTGAACTTAGTGTCTCAGTTGGAGGATACATTTGGCATAGAGATTGATCCAAGGTATATTGTTCCGGAGAATTTTCGGACAATATCTGCTATCGCGGCACTTATGGAGCACAGTGCATCCCCGGAGGGATAATATGAAACTGCAAGACTATATTGGTAAGGATAAGAAGCCCTTTATCATCGCTGAGATGTCCGGCAATCACAATCATTCGTTGGAGCGTGCATTGGAGATCGTGGAACTCGCGGCGAAGAATGGGGCAGATGCCGTAAAACTGCAAACCTATACCGCTGATACGATGACCCTTGATATCGACGAGGGTGAATTTTTCATTGATGATTCGGAAGATCTGTGGGCAGGGACATCGCTCTATAAGCTCTATCAAGAGGCATATACACCTTGGGAGTGGCATGCGCCAATCTTCAAACGTTGCGCAGAGCTTGGAGTGCTTGGTTTCAGCACGCCGTTTGATGTGTCTTCCGTGGATTTTTTGGAAGAACTGAACGTACCGTGCTATAAGAT
>CALALM010000481.1 GCA_937925565.1 uncultured Centipeda sp. | reverse complement strand
CGCGAGGACTTTGCGAAAATCCAGAACGACGTTCTTGAAAAATACGGTGTCCCCGTCCGCGTCGATCATCGAACACTCAAGGCGCAGCAGGAGGACGCACTGCGGCGCGGCGATCACGTTCTTGCTGAACTCCTCGACCGAATTCCGGAAACAGACTTCGCCGTTTCCCTCGACGATATTTTGAAAAAGAACGCACGCGTGGAACGCTTTCATCGGCTGCGTGCGCTCAATGACCGCTACAGGAATCTTGTCAGTGCGAAAAATCTTGCCGCCGATCGTATTCGGCAGAGCAAAGCAGAAGAGCTTTTTGAGAATCTGCTCGATGAATACAACAACCTGCAAGACCATCTGCCGGAGGATGTACGCAAAGACCTAGGGGACGCGCATCGTGATCTGATTGCGACCGAAACGACCGTCCTTTGGGGCGATGCGGCACAGGAACAGGCGCGTCTTTCCTTCATGGAGGAAGAGACGCGCACGCTCTGGCATGATATGAAAGCGGTGCGGAAAGAACTGCTTGACCTGCGTGCGCTCGCGGCAGGTGTTCAGGCGGCAGAAAAGAACGCGGGGGACGAGGAGCACGCTGCTGCCGGGGAGCTGCTGCCCGTACTCGAAAAAAGGATTGCCGCAGCGCAGAAAAAGTATCAAGGTCTCGCAAAAAAGTTGCAACCGGAGATGCGCAAATTATCCGCACGCGGAACCGCGCGGAACATAGAGATGCGTGTCAATCAGCTGCTCTTTGAAAACGAACTTGCAAAGAAACGCTTCGAAAAACGGCTGCGGGATTTTGCACAGACCATCGAAACGGCAAAGAAAAATCTGCGCAAGGAGCAGGAGCCACAGAGCTTTTCCCTCGCCGATGTCGTTCGTATCCTCGCCGAGGCAAAGAGGCATACGGATGCTGCTGTCGTCGAAAAGCGCAAGGAACTGGAAGAGGTACAAAAGAACGTACTCACACCGGAGCGCGCCGAACTCATCGCACAGAACATCTTTGCAGGAGGTGCGTGGAAGGATCTGCGCGCACGCGAAAATAAATACCGCAAACAGGAACAGTATTATAGGAACGACGTGGCAGCATGGAAAACGGAGCGCGACGCATTCGAGAAAAAGGAAGCCCCCGGCTTCTTCGCCTCGTCAGCCGCAAAGAAAGCATACAAGGAGGAAGAGAATACGCTTGCGTCTCGGCGCAGCGCACTCGTCGAACGAAAGGAGAGTCTCACGAAGGAGGCTGCCGAACTCACCCGTATGCGCAGCGAACTCACCGAACGATGCAGCACGCCCGAGGCGGCGAAAAAGATCGCGGGCATTGCTGCGGGCGTCATGGAGCGCAACAAGCCGTTCGCCGCAAAGGCATCGAAGCTCGCAGGAGAGCTTGCAGCCATGACGAAGGAAAGCGCAGACCTCGGCAAAGAAAAATCCGCTGCCGATCAGCAGCGGAAAAGCGAGGGCGACGGGGTACGTTATACGGTTGCATCGCACACCGGAAAGGGCGGCAGTGGTTCGCGCAGCAAGGAGCTGGATGCGGCGCGCACGATTGCAAAAGGGATCAGCGATCCCCAATATGCGGCACTCGTCGCACGCAGCAAGGACAGCCGCATGGGAGAAAACTGGATGCTCATGTCGGAGATGGAGAAGGATGAAATCCTTTCCGAGACTGCAAAGGGGAGATAGGCGCATCGTGTTGACAGCGGGAAGATGTTTGCTTTAAGATGGTTATGAAAGGAGTGACGACGATGGCGCTATACACCTACAACGATTACTTGCGCGACCTCCTGAAGGGCGCACCCTGCATCTTGGCGTATGATACGGCTGCCGATTATTTGGGGCTTTGGAGCGGCAGCACGAATCCCCATACGGCAAAGATTTATGTATGCAGTCCCCTGCATATTGAGGGAACGACCGAGTATCTGCTCCCCTCCTTTGATTCCGTGGAATATGAGAATCGCCTCGGACTGCTTTGCACGACCGTCAATCAGACGATCAACGATCTCCTGCGCGCCGATGGCGACAATCAGGTCATACAGGAAAGTTTGGCGGACGTATATTTTTCCAACGGAGAATCCTTTGATTCCTTGCGGATCGAGCAAGACCTTCTCCCCCTCTTTGAGAAATACAAAGTATGGGCTATGGAATACTATGACGAGGCATGAAGCATGAACGAATCGGAACATACGAAGAACACAGGACGATAAGAGGGTCTGCCCGTACTGGGGGCAGACCCTCTTATCGTATATACCACAATGTTCTTCCTAGCGCGCTGCGCTGATTGCAGCGCCCCGTCCCCTTTCCCGTTCGCGCTCTGCCGATGTGTCACGCGCGAGTTTCGTCCCATAGGCGCGGTCGCCGGAGATTACGGCGTAGGGACTGTTCCGCTGGATTGCCCCCGCGATGCGCGGGAACGGGACACCCGCCTCCAGCTGCTTCTTTGCAAAGAGACGATCCGCGTCGCGCCATCCCTTCTCATCGGTCGGGCGCAGACTCGACAGCCCGCAGAGATAGACGCGCTCCCGAAACTCCTTCGCGTAGTCCGCATCCATCTCACGATAGCGCGGATCGGCAAAGCGATCAATCGGCAAATGCGGATTTTCCCCACGATAGAAGACATCATGAAACTTCTTCTGATAGGCAGTATATAGCTCCTCTCCGACCGCTTCCCTCGCCTCCTCCTGCTGCTTTTGGATGCTCTCGGAGGAAGCCGTCGTGAGAATGAAATCGTCCTTGTACGGGTGAAGCTGCATTTCCTCAAAGCCCACGCTGCCGACACGAAAAACGCGCGCATCTACTTCGATGAGGTCGCCGACACTCATGCTGCGCATTGTATCGGCATTCGGTCGGTCGTCGCGATTGAGCTTCTCGTAGAGCCGATCAAGGCTGAAGGTCTCGCGATCAAAATTGGCGTCATATACACGGTCAAAGTCTTGGATGAACCTGCTGCCCTGCGCAGCGTCACGTCCCTCCTTCGGCTGAAATACGGTGACGTGCAGAGAATCATCCGTGTGCTGCGGGATGAAGTCCGTATCCTTGATCTCAACAAGCCGCTCGTTCGTGCGCTGCGGTATTTCTGCCTCCACGGGCTGCGGACTCTGTACGCGCTCCTGCGCCTCTTTTTCGGGGGCTGCGACATCGACCAGAGGGGCATCCTCTGTGCGTGCGCGTAGATGCGCGGGGATAAAGTCTTTGATATATCCCACGATCTGCTTCGCATCCGAAACGGCTTGTACGAACGCCGTTTTATCCTCTTTGAGATCCTGCATCCAGCTTTGCAGATACGCCGCATGACCCTCGATGTTCGACGGCAGTCCGAACTCCTGTGAGAGAAACGCCGTCGCAAGCTCGGCGCGCAGCTCCTCACGCGCATAGTCGGGTGAGCCGAATCCTCCGAACCGCTCCCGATCAAGGCGCGAGGCGTGCCGCGTCCAATGCGCGAGTTCGTGCAGCGCCGTCGCATAGTAGTCCGCAAGCTCCGGAAAAGCCTCTTTCGGGGGCAGATGGATTTCATCGCTGCTCAGACTGTAAAAGGCACGGTCTGCCTGATCGTGTTTGATGACCGCCCCGCTTCCCGCTAGGATTGCCTCGGCAATCTCATGGACTTCCTCGTGCGTATAGCGCTTCTCCTTTTCCACATACGCCTTTAGGGGATGATCGGTATAGAGCGGCTTGCCGTCCGCTCCATACAGGCGATTTCCCTCGGCGTCCCGGTGGTATTCACGGCGCAGACAGTCCGAAGCATGGTAGAGCGCAACGTATTTCTTTGCCCAGTATTGCTCATCCTCTGGCAGCTCGTTGCCGTATTTATCCTGCGTGACGTGCCAACGCTGCAAAACGGTGGTCGGCTTCGCCCCCTCCTTCGTGCGGTACTCCCACAGGAGTTCGCGCGAAATCTCCTTTCCCTCCGCACGGTACTTTTCCACACGCTCTTTGTGAATCTTGTTTTGCTGCTTGAGAACTCCGATGGAGAAAAAACGCGGATCGTCGCTCTCTTTCTCTGCCATGATGCAGGACAGATAGAGACTGTTCAAGGGGCTGCCGTAGGGACGCCCCGACTTCCCGTTGATGGGAACGTGGAAGATCGACGCGCCGACCTTCCCGTCCCATCCCTTTTGCCACGGCAGCTTTCCGCTCTCCATGAGGGAGAGGATCTTATTGGTTGTCGCCTCATAGATTTCTTCGTCGGTTTTCTTGGTATACGGTTTTTTCTGCGTCGCTGCCATCACCCCTGCGCCTCCTCATCGACACGCCTGTGCGTCGTACCATCCCACACGAGCTGCCCCGGATAATGGTCGAAAATGCCGTTTTCCGGATTCTCTCGGCAATCGTCGCCGTAAAGCTCCATTGCCTCCTCCTGCGTGATGGTCTCCAACGCGGCAATGCGGTCATGGATATGTGGTTGGTTGGAATGCAGTTTCATGATGTCCCTCCTATCTCGCCGCTGCTGCTCGCTGCGGCGCAGTCCTGCGCTGCTTGCTGCGGGCAATCTCCTCAATGCGGGCAGCAAATGACTTTTCCGGCAGCTTTTTATACGCCGGCACAGCGGTCGCAGCGATTGACTCTTCCTCGGATGCGCGCATCAGTCCTTCCAGCTCCCTCAGACGCGCCGTTTTCTCGCTCTCTTCCCTCGCGTGAGCAAAGGGGCGCCCCTGCTCCTCTTTCGCACGAGCAAGATTGTTTTCTGTCTGCTCAATGTCCTCTTTCTGCTTCGCAATGCGCTCGACAATGGTATCGGACAGATGTTTCAGCCGCGTGAAGGTGTCCTGCGGTCGCTCGCCGATCCGCACGCGATAGTTCGACTTGTGGTAGAGGGCGAGCATGGGTGTCTGCGTCATGTGGTCGATGACGACGCGGCATTTCAGCCCCTTGTATTCGCCCCGAAAATCCAGCATTGCCCGCGCACTCTGCTGTATCTCGCCCCACGCTTTCCCCGCTTCCTTCGGGTCGGTGTAGAGTACGCCGTTCATCGTGATTGCAAAAGACTCTTTGCCGTCAATGCGCTGCGTGTGTTCCTCCATGCGCTGCTGATCGTCCAAGAGGCGATCCAGTGCCTCCTTCTTCTCCTTGATCTGTGCGGGATAGTCCCGATGAATGAGATTTTGGAGATGCTGCTGCTGACTGAGATAGGCAGATTTCGCAATCTGTATGCGCGAGAGGTCGTTTTCCAGCGTCATTTTCTCCTTGATGAAGGGATTGCCCGTTGCAATCGCCTTGATCTCCGCATAGCTGAGAACGGTCTCATCTACATCTTGCATCGAGCGTGCGGGCGTCTTCGAGGTCATGATCTGAGAGATGAAGCGCTGCTTATTCTCTACAATCTGCCACATATAGGCGTCAAATGTCCCTTCGGTGACATAGCGGAAAATCTTGACCTTCTCATTTTCGTTGCCGGGGCGAATGATACGCCCCATCCGCTGCTCAAGATCGGCAGGTCGCCACGGCACAGAGAGATCATGCGTCGCAACAAGTTTATGCTGCACATTCGTCCCGACACCGAGCGTATCGGTCGAGCCGAGCAGGACGCGCACCTCGCCCTCGCGCACTTTCTGAAAGAGCGCATCCTTCTGCTTCTCCGTCTTTGCCTCCTGCACAAAGGCAATCTGCTCCTTCGGAATGCCCGCCTTGATGAGCTTTGTCCGAATGTCGTCATAGACGTTGAAGCCACCCTTGCCCTTGCCGGTCGCCGTGGACTGGTCGCAGAAGATAATCTGCGTCCCTTTGTTCTCCATATTCCCCCGATAGGTGGCAAGGACGTTTTCGACGCAGCGGTTGACCTTGCTGTCCTTGTGATCGGGCAGCCCGGGATGAATGATGCGCGGATCGAGGGCGAGGTTGCGCCCTGTGTTTGTGACGAGCAGCATACTATCCTCCGTCATCGTGCCGTCCACCTTTTCCACAAGGGGTTTCTTGCCGGCTCTGATCTCTTGGGCACGCACGGCAAGCGTGTCGATGATTTCTTTCTGCTCTGCGCTAGGTTGAAGACGTTCGACAACGTATTCCGCTTCGGGAACTTTGATCGTCCCCTTGAGCATATCCGATGTGCGGATGTCGGCGAACTCCTTGAACATATTCATGAGTTCGGGCAGATTGTGGAACTTGGCGAAACGTGTCTTCAGCTGGTAATCCCTGCCCTCGGGCTTCAGCTCCATGCCGACGGTGATCTCGCCGAAATTTGCCGACCATGCGTCAAAATGTGCAAGTTTCTGCGCAGAAAGACGCGGCGCAGCGAGATAACGCTGCATCGTAAACAGTTCCGTCATGGAGTTGGAGACAGGCGTGCCGGTCGCAAAGATCA
>CALALM010000480.1 GCA_937925565.1 uncultured Centipeda sp. | reverse complement strand
TAGCCGCGTTCCACAATGCGCCGCAGTGTCCACATGAAGTTGATGTCATAGATCCACATGAGCCGCACAATCTTGCGGTCGCCGTGCGTGCGCAGACGATAGTAGTCCGCCTGCCGTCCCGCCGCGAAGTCCGCCACGAAGTCGGGGCTGACCTCCTGCGCCGCATCCGACGGTACAAAGTTCGGTGCTTTCTCCGCCCCATCGGGTGCGAGGAACGGCAGCAGCACGCGGTAAATGTCGAGCTTGTCCGCGTCGCGAATGATCTTCGCGAAAAACAGCTTTCGCTCATCGTCCGTCTCTGCGATTGCCTTTTTGTTATGGTATTTTATCGCAAAGCGCACAATGTCCGCATCCGCAGTCACGAGCCGCTCCAAAAAGTCGACTTCCTCCGCGAGCACCTTCAGTCCGAGCTCCGCATGATCCTCCGACACCGCATCGTTGAACGTCTGATAGACAGCATATTGTCGGAACCGCCCCACATCGTGAAAGAGTCCGATGATCTCGGCAAGAGCCATATCATGCGCATTGCAGCCGAGATGCTTTGCAAGCGCGCGTGCATTTGCCGTGACGTAGCCGGTATGAATCTCCTTGAGGCGAATCCCGCGCATGACATCGGGATCGTCCGTACGGAAGGAACGCATATAGTCGTTCATCCACGCATGCATCTCATGCAGAAATTCTTTCATCTATTACGTTCCTCCTTTCACATGCTTCACTTTATCTCAGCTCTATGCGGGAATATAGTTGTCGTCAAAATCCGTCGCGATGAGGGTTGCCTGCACCTTACCCGCCATCTTCTCCTGTACGGCGAGACCAACGATAATGTTGACCTCGGGGTGTGCGTTCTGATGGATATAACGCACCGCCTCATCGACATCGTGCAAGCTCATCATGGGATCTCCCGTGAGGTTCAGTACAATGCCACGCGCGCCCGTGACGCCGCGCTCGATGAGCGGACTCGCGATTGCCTTGCACACCGCTTTTTGAGGACTCTCACCCGTACCGATGGCAAGCAGAGCATCGCTTGATGCACTCCGGTGAAAGATCGTCGTCACATCGGAGAAGTCGACATTGATGATGCCCGTCGTGAGGATCAGCTCCGCCACACAGCCGACCGTCTGCCGCAGCACTTCATCCGCGAGGGCAAAAGCATCGACGAAGGACATGTTGCGGCTTGGTGCAATCTTGAGCAGGTTATCGTTGCGAATTGTGATGAACGCATCCGTATGTCCCTGCATTCGGGCAATGCCCGCCTGCGCCGTCTGCATCTTGCGCGCCATCTCGAAGTGGAACGGCATGGTCACGACACCGATCGAAAGGATGCCCATATCCTGCGCAATCTCAGCGACAACAGGTGCCGCGCCCGTCCCGAGTCCTCCGCCCATCGTGGCGGCGATGATGACGAGATCCGAGCCCTCGAGCATCCTACGGATTGCCTGCTCCTCCTCACGTGCCGCCTGCTCACCAATCTCCACCCGTCCGCCCGTGCCGCGTCCGTTCGTCAGCTTCTCGCCGATGGGCAGAACCGTGATGCCCTGCTTGTAAAGGGTATTCAGCTGACGCAGATCGGAGTTAATACCGACGAGTGTAATGTTGAGATCGTATTTCTCATGCACACAGCGCACGATATTGTTGCCGCCGCCGCCAACGCCGACCACCTTGATCGTGATTTTCGGTTTGATAATTTCAGCTGCCGGCATGCTGTACTCCTTGCAGAAGTGCGATGAAATGAAGCTTTCCGGATCGTA
>CALALM010000479.1 GCA_937925565.1 uncultured Centipeda sp. | reverse complement strand
ACGGATGCAGCCAGATATCAAAGCGCACGCGGACGTGTCCGAAGAGCGCATAGCTGAGCCCCGCCGCAGCGAGGATGAAGACACCCGCGAGGAACACGTAGGATTTGCGCCCCGTTCCCATGTAGGTCATAAGCACCGCCATCCCGAAGAAGAGCAGTGCTGAGCCAAGGTCGCGGGCGATCACAAACATCAGCACGGCGAGCCCCCAGAGCACAATGAGAGGTGCGATGAAGCGCACGGGCGGCAGATGGAGAAAGAGGAAGCGGCGCGCCGGAAGCGTCAGCATGGCAAGATGGTCGGCAAGATACGCCGCGAGGAAAAAGATGAGCAGGATCTTGCCAAACTCGGACGGCTGCACGGAAAACGAGCCGAATGTGAGCCAGTTCTTATTGCCGCCGATGCTTACGCCGAAGATCAGCGGCAGGAGCAGCACAAGTGTCGTTGCAATCCCGAGCACATACGGATAGTCGAGCATGTGCCGCACGCGCTCCCAAAGAAGAATAACAATTCCCCAGAGCACGATGCCGACGCATGCCCAGCGCAGCTGTGCCTCAAAAAGATCCGGTTTCAGCCGCGCAATTTCAGCAAGCCCGACGGCGAGGAGCACGTAGGCAAGCGCGAGCGGGACGCAGTCCAGCTTGCAGCGTGCTGCAAGCACATAGCTTGCCGCCCCCGCACAGAGGAGGAGCGCAAGCCACGGCAGGTGGACAAGTTGCACACACCGGTCAAATCCCCATCCCGGTGTACCTGCTCCCTGTTTGAGGAGCAGAACACTGAGCGCACAAAGCAGAATGCCCACAGGCGCAAATTTCAGTCCCTTCGTCATGACGGCTCATAGGCGAGGGCAATCGCCGTGATGTTGTCACTGCCGCCCCCGGCGAGCGCTCGCTTCACCATACGCTCCGCGAGCCCTTCGAAGGTACCGCCGAGGAGAGCCGCGAGCTCGTCGTCGTCTACCATGTTCGTCAGACCATCTGTTGCGAGGAGCAGTCGGTCACCCGCCTCGAGCGGAAAGAAATCACCGTCCACATGGAGACGCTCCTCGATGCCGACAGCGCGCAGAAGGAGATTTTTACGTGGGTGGTGCTGCGCCTCTGCCTCACTGAGTTCTCCGCGTGCGACAAGTTCCTCCACATAGGAGTGATCGCGCGAGACCTGACGAAAGATGCCATTCCGCAACAGATAGAGTCGGCTGTCCCCAACGTGCGCATAGTACACCATTCCCGCATGTTCATCGACATGGAGCACAGTCGCCGTCGATCCCATCCCCTCATACGAGGAATTCCCCGCAGAGGCATCCAGCACCTGCTGATTGGCACGCAGAATGGCTGTTTTTAACGTTGCCGTATCAATTTCCTGCCCCTCGTTCGCCATATCGTGCACGGCAGCGACCACCATGCGGCTCGCCACCTCGCCCGCCGCATGACCGCCCAGACCGTCGGCAACAACATAAACGGCGGGAGAGAATACGCCGTAGCTGTCCTCGTTCGATGTTCGCACGCGCCCGATATCCGACGCACTCGAAACCTCTATCATGTGTTTACCTCTCAAAACGCAGAATGGCGGCGCCGATCCGCAGGACATCACCCGCACGCAGATACGCCCGCCCCGTCAGAATCCCATCGTTCAGATAGGTGTGATTGCGACTACCCAAATCTTCCACAATATACGCATGATCCCGCTGATAGATCGTTACGTGGTGATGCGATACAAAATTATCCGCAAGCACAATATCGTTGTCCGCACTGCGCCCAATCGTGAGCTGCTGCCCCACGGGAAAGCGCCGGCCGATCACCCCCTCACCCGCAATCGCCACAAAGGAAGCAGCTCCGGCAGATTGCTGCGGCAGGCGTGCTGCTTCCCTGAGATCTGTATGCAGCGATGAAAACATCACACGCCCAAGCCGAACGACGACATAGGCGAGCCAAAGGAGCATGCCGTATTCAAGCAGCACACGCAGGACTTTAAGTGCAAGCGTCGGCATCAGAGCACCCCGTAGCGCAATGCTGTCGTGCCGAGGCGGATCTCATCGCCGTCACGCAGCCGCTGTGCCGTAATGCGTACACCATTGATAAAGCTGCCGTTGCGGCTCCGGGCATCACAGAGCACGTGGCGGTGCTGCTCGTAGGCAATCCACGCATGGACACGCGAAACATTTGTATCTGTCAAGATGAACTCGCTCTGCGGCATACGCCCCATATAGATCTTGCGCTCACCAAGCCGCATGGCAACACCTTCATCCGCGCCGCTGAGCACGGTGAGTGCTGCGAGCTCATGCACGGGCGGGAGGTTCAGACAGCGCGCCTCCACCAACGATGGACGTTCAAGCACAATGGTCTGTGCCATCGTATCGTAAGAAACCGCTGTCTCCTTCACGGTGGCGCATTCCTGCCGCGTCCGCGCTCCAAGATGATAAGAACCCACACGCAGACTTTCGTCCAGTGCAAAACAGATGCCGAGCTTCCCCTCCATCGTGAGATCGGAGCGAATGATGTATTTCTTGAGCGCCACGCCCAATTCATCCGCCACACGGTGTGAGCAGAGCCGCTGATAATCCTCCGTCCCGAGAGAGATGACATAGGAGTTCGCAAGCCCCTTGCCCGCGCCCTGTTTCTTTACCTCCTTCTCAAGCCCCTTGATGAGTTCAACCGGCTCAAGATGACTGCTGAACTTACGGTTGAAAAAACCTTCGATATGATCTCCCAGAAAAGATTCCACGCGATCCATCATCGTGCAATACTCTCCTTTGGTTACAAACTAAATCGTTTTCGCGAAATTCTATATCATACCATAAAA
>CALALM010000478.1 GCA_937925565.1 uncultured Centipeda sp. | reverse complement strand
GAAGCTATCCGTTAGAGGAATCCCCTCGATTTCGGGGCGATGCTTTTTCGCGTCCCGTACCAGGATTTTTTTAATCTCAATGTGTGCGCCGCAGCGTCCTGTAATCGTTGCCGCATTCATAGACAATGTGTGCACAACACCGGAGCCAACCGTACCGGCTCCGAGAAGTGCTATCTTAATCGTATTCACAGAATCTCATTCCCCCTATTAGGTCTGCCCGATTACTTCGAGCTTTTGTACCCCATCGACCACATCTACTTTTTCCAACAGTGTCTGCAGTCCGTCGCACAGCTTTATCGTTTCAAGGGAGATCGTGACCGTAGCTGCCCCCCGTGCAGGAAGCCCCTGATTGATGGTCATGACATTCCCGCCCTCTTCGGCAATGACGCGAAGAACCGCCTGCAGCGTGCCGGAACGATGGCTGAGCAGCATGGAGAGCGTGACAATCTTATCGCGTGTCGCATCAAAGAACGAATACACATAATCCTTGTACTTGTAGTACGCACTGCGGCTGAGATTTGCCTTGGAAACCGCCTCGTTGACGGTGCGCACTTCGCCCCGGTTAATCATTTCCTTTGCGAGAATGGTCTTCTTGATCGCTTTCGGCAAAATCTCCTCGCGCACGAGATAGACACCCGTCATATCAATTTTCATAAATCATTCCCCCGATGGATAGAAAGCCCCTTATAACAGACAGTCAAAGTATATCATATAGAAAGCCAATCGCCAAATAGAAGCATGAATTAAATTTTATTCTCCGTCCCGTTCATCAGCCGCTTGATATTCTCACGATGGCGTACAATCACGAGGATCGCTGCAATCACGGAAAACACAATGTACTCCATCGGATAGGAGAAAAGAGCGGCAAGAATGGGTGTCAGAAAACCTGCGATGACCGATCCGAGTGAAACGTAACGCGTCATATAGACAATCGTAAACCAAAGCACAAAGACAATAAATGTCACATTCCCCATCAGCATAGTCAAAACGCCAAGTGATGTGGCAACCCCTTTCCCACCGCGAAAACGGAGAAAAAGCGAGAAACTGTGCCCGATGATCGCAAATAGTCCGCCAATGACAGCGGCAAGCGGCGTACCAACGAGCATACCCCCCAGCAAAACACCTGCCTGTCCCTTGAAGCTGTCCGCAATAAAGATAATGATGCCCGGCACCTTCCCGAGTGTGCGCCACGCATTCGTTGCACCAATGTTGTGACTCCCGTGCTCACGCAAATCCGTATGCCAGAAGAGTTTTCCGAGGATCAGCCCGCTCGGAATCGATCCGATCAGATAGGCGAGGACCCCCGTGAGAATATATTCCATCATCACTCTTCCTCCTTGCGCGCACGCACAACGAGGCGGAGCGGCGTTCCCTCAAAGCCAAAACTCTCGCGCAGGCGATTTTCAATGAAGCGCAGATAGGAAAAGTGCATGAGTTCCGGATCGTTCACGAATATGATGAATGTCGGCGGTGCGATCCCCACCTGCGTAACGAATAGGATTTTGAGCTGCTTCCCCTTCTTCGTCGGCGGTGGATTGACCGAAACAGCATCGCGAATCAACTCGTTGAGTACGCTGGTCTTGATACGCATGGACTGCTGCTCCGCCACGTATTTGACAAGCTCCGTTACACGCTCAACACGCTGTCCTGTGAGCGCCGATGTATAGAGCACCGGGGCATATTGGAGAAAGCCCAGTTTCTCGCGCAGATCATCTGTAAACCGAAGTGTCGACTTGTCGTTCTTATCGGGGAAAATATCCCATTTGTTGACAACAATGATAACGCCCTTGCCGGACTCATGCACATAGCCCGCGATTTTCGTATCCTGCTCCAGAATCCCCTCAGCGGCATTGATGACCATGAGGACGACAGCCGCACGATCAATTGCACGCAGTGAGCGCATGACACTGTAGCGCTCCACGGGCAGCGTAATCTTCCCCTTGCGGCGCATTCCTGCCGTATCGATAAGAAGATACTTCGCCCCGTCCCGCACGAAATGTGTATCAATCGCATCCCTTGTCGTTCCGGGCATATCACTGACAATGACACGTTCCTCTCCAAGGAGGCGATTCACAAGGGAGGACTTTCCGACATTCGGACGTCCGACCACGGCGATTGCAATCTCATCGGACTCTGCCCCCTCTCCCGTATCCTCGGGAAAGGATGCCACAATCGCATCCAGCAGATCACCGAGGTTCATCGCATTCGATGCGGAAATGGGAATCGGATCACCAAGCCCGAGCGAATAGAAATCGTAGATCAGTGCCTCACGGTCAAAGCTGTCAATTTTATTGACGGCAAGGATGACAGGTTTTTGCGTCCGCCGCAGGAGTCTCCCGACCTCTTCATCGGAGGATGTCAGCCCCGCACGTCCGTCGACGAGGAAGAGAATGACATCCGCCTCCTCCATCGCAAGTTCTGCCTGACTGCGCATGGAGCGAAGGATATGATCGCTCTCGTCAAATTCAATCCCCCCTGTATCGATGATCGTAAACTCATGGTTCAGCCATTCCGCATCCATATAGATGCGATCACGCGTCACTCCGGGCATATCATCGACAATCGAAACACGTTTCTTGCCAATCTGATTGAACAGCGTCGATTTACCGACATTCGGACGTCCGACGACTGCCACAATAGGCTTGCTCATCGTCTTCACTCCTTCCATTTTACTTGTTTAATAACTTGCAGCGGACTTCGTATAGCCCGCATTGCTCTGCCACGTATATCCGCCGCTGGGGCGTTCACGGTGATAACCCTTCCATGCAGCAAGCGCCTCTCGATAATCACGCCCCGTTGCCACTGGTTCGATGCGAAGCGCCGGGAACATTCCCCGCATATCATCAAGAGAAAGATCATCCAAAAATACATCTTCACCCTCGCGCAAAGAGGCAGCGGGGATCAGAACGCCATCTACGGGAGCAGAAAGTGCACGCAGCGCTTCTGCAATATCGTGCCCTGTGAGAAGTCCCGAGACGTTCACCGTTGCGCCAAAATGCTCATTGACAACGGGAAGGACATGAATTCGCTCTCCGCGGGGATCAAGTTCACGTGCCAGTCGCTCCATCACGGGTGCAACTGCAGTCCCACTGACCACCGCAAGCGTTGCCTTCTCCGTTTCCTCCTCCACATATGCGGCGGCATTCGTCCACTCCTCGATAAAATTGCGCGTCAGCCCGATGCCGTTGTCGAGTTGGGGAAACCCATCGTACATCTCGGCTGGTGGCACCTCACGCCCAGCGAGGAAGTAGAACTCATCGCCCAAATAGATGAAGGTGCGGCCTTCCTCTGCACGTATTCGCTTCTGCCACACCTCCACCTGGTCGATCACACGCGCAGCGCCAGTCCGGTCAAACTGCATGAGCGGAAACGGATCCGAACGATGCTTTGTCAGCCCCACGGGGACGATCGCAAGAGAGAGAGCATGGGGACGGCGCACAGTAATATCGCGGATGGTACGCTCGAGTTCTTCCCCATCGTTCAGCCCATAGCAGAGCACAACCTGCGTATGGTAGTCCGCACCTGCTGCCTCGAGCTTTGCAAGCTGCCCAAGAATATCCGCAGCCCCCTTATACCGCAGCATCTCGGCGCGCAGCGCCGGATTTGTACACTGCACGGATACATAGAGCGGAGATAGATGAAAACGTTCAATGCGCGAGAAATCTGCCGCTCCCATATTCGTCAGTGTCACAAAATTACCATAGAGAAAGGAAAGACGATAGTCATCATCCTTGATGGAGAGGCTATGGCGCATATCTGGCGCAATCATATCGACAAAACAAAAATAACAGTGGTTCGCACAGGGGCGGATTCCGTCAAAGACGGCATGCTCGAACTCCACACCGAAGTCCTCATCGTAGTCCTTGTCGAATTCGATGAGTTCCTGCTCCCCATCTGGATGCTCCACAAGCAGCGCAATCTCCTCATCCGCCATTGCAAAGCTAAAATCGATGATATCGCGCAGAGGCATATCGTTGACCGTGATGATCTTATCTCCCGGTACGAGTTCCAATTCCTCCGCAATGCTTCCCTCTAAGACACGCAGAATGACACCCGGATACGTTCTTGCCATATTCCCCTCCTTTCCATGAAAAAGGAGTGATATACATCACTCCTCTGTTGTTCCTATAAAATTATTGGCAAGCAGTCCTTACTTCAGCCAGTCAAGATGTGCCTCGACCTGACCTTCCGTATTTTCGCTGGCTTCCGCCTTTTCTGACTGATGCTCGTCCACATACTTCTTGATATCAGCAGCTTCTGCATCGCGCTTTGCCTTGGTGATCGAAAGCGAAATGCGCTTGCGCTTCGTGTCAATGCGGAGCACCTTGACCGTGACAATATCGCCCGTGTGAACAGCCTCATCCGCACGTTCAATGCGCTTCTCGGCAAGTTCGCCCATCGGAATGAGACCGTCAAAGCCCGGCTCGATCTCCATAAATGCACCGAAGTCCGTCAGCTTGATGATCTTTCCTTCGATGAAGTCGCCCTCGGCATACTGCTCTGCCTTCTCCACCCAAGGATCCGGAAGCGTATCCTTTACAGAGAGAGAGATGCGCTTTGCATCACGATCAACGCTCTTGACAAAGACATCGAGCTGCTGACCAACCTCAAGCACCTCAGATGGATGCTTGACGCGGTGCCATGCAAGATCAGAGATGTGAGCAAGCCCATCCACGCCGCCGATATCGATGAACGCACCGTAGTCGACAAGGCGCTTGACTGTACCACGCACAATCTGCTCCGGCTCAATTGCCGAGAACACAGCCTCTTCCTTCTCCGCGCGGTCGCGCTCGAGAAGTCTGCGGCGCGAGAGGACAAGACGACGTTTCTGAACATCGATCTCGATGATCTCTGCCTCAACCGTCTGGTCGACATAGACTGCGAGATCCTTGACAAAGTGGAGTTCCATCTGGGATGCGGGAATGAAGCCGCGCAGACCCATGACGTACGCGACAAGACCGCCCTTGACCTCTTTTGCGATCTTCGCCTCGACGGTCTCGCCCTTCTCTTTAATCTCCTCGATGTCCTTCCAAGCTGCCATCTTGTCTGCCTCGACCTTGGACAGGCTACCGCCATTGTCACCGCCGAGGGACTTGATGTAGACATCGATCTTATCGCCGACCTTCACGACATCGCGTGCATCATCCGGCGCAGGAACGGCAAGATCCCTCTTAGAGACAGGAA
>CALALM010000477.1 GCA_937925565.1 uncultured Centipeda sp. | reverse complement strand
AACCCCGCCATATGCCTTTACCGCATTCGGTCCCGCATTGTATGCCGCAACCGCCTTCTTTACATCGCCGTCAAACGTATCCAGCATCTCGCGCAGATACTTTGCACCGCCCTCGACATTGCTCTTCATATCATAGGGATTGACACCGAGTCCGGCCGCCGTCTCCGGCATCAGCTGCATAACGCCGACCGCGCCCGCAGGTGAGACGGCGTTCTGATCACCGCCGGATTCGACCTCGGCGACCGCAGAGACGAGTTTTGGATCCACCGCATATTTTTGAGCCGCAGAGTGGATCACATGTGCAAGATCCGGGTTGACAAAATTCTCCTGCGCCGTTCTTTCTGCTTTTTGCGGAGCAGATGTCCCCTGCACACGCTGTGCCGCATGTGCCTTGTTCCCTGCGGAGGTAACATTCTTGTCAATCTCCTGCTGCAGCTTCGCAGCAAAATCCATCCCCGGCAGCTGCTGATTCTGCAGGGAGAACTGCCCCTCAATCTCCGCAATGCGCGCCTGTATCTGTCGGACGCCCGAAAGATCCATCATACCGCTTCCTCCAATTCCCTATTGCGCATGGTCAGCTGCAGGCCTATCTCATCGAGCATTTTCTGCTCCTCCTGCAAGACCTCCGCCTTGTATTCCGCAAGGCGCTTCTCTCTCAGTTTCTCAATGCTCTTCAAGGCGCTCATCTGCTCCATCAGCACCTTGAGACGCTTCTGTCGCTCGGCATTCGCCTGCAGAATCACCTGCTGCTGATCCTCAATCTGCTGACGCTTCCATCCAAAAAACTGATTGAAGCTCATCAGCGTCCCAATCTTGATACGCGTCCCCTCTTTCGAGAGTCTCTCGTAGTCCAGTTGCCCGCGATGCATTTCCTCAAGCAGCTGTCGCTGATAGGCGCGTGCCTCCTCGAGACGACGTACGGCTTCAGCGAAGGCAACCTCTGCCTCCTCCTTCTTCATGCGTGTCACCTTGAGCAGGGTCTCAAGCTGAAATCGGAACTTTTTCATGATGCCGCCTCAGTGGCTGCCGTATTCTCACCGGCGGATGGCGCCGTCTTCTCATCGACGG
>CALALM010000476.1 GCA_937925565.1 uncultured Centipeda sp. | reverse complement strand
CGATAGTACGGCTGCGCCATTTCGTCTGCAAGCAGTTCCTGCCAATCGTTGTGAAAGATTTCCTTTGCCATGCTAAACTCTCTCGTAAATTTCAAACATACAGGTCTCTCCGCGCCGACTGTTTGTCAAAGCAAAGCTATCGAGCGCCGGCAGAAATACATCCGCCGCATAGGTGCCCGTGAGACGCGTTATATAGGCTCGTCGGACATATGGCAGAAGCAGACGATAGCATGCCGCGCCGCCGATGGTGAAGATCGGGCGCGGCGCATCCTGCGTCATCTCACCGAGCAGCGCCCACAGCTGCGCAAGATCATGCACGATATGAAAGCCCTCGGCGCGCTCCACCGTCTGCGAAAGGACAACATTCTCCCGTCCCGCGAGTGGTCGGCGTGCGGGCAGGCTCTCCATCGTGCGCCGTCCCATAATGACAATCCCGCCCATCGTCGTCCGGCGAAAATGTGCCATATCTTCGGCACAGTATGTGAGCAAACCGCCGTTTCGCCCAATGCCGCCCGCTTCATCACAGGCAGCGATGAGTTCGAGCGGATACGGCGCGGAGAGTTCGGGCGCACGTGCAATACCGTCCCGATCCGCTTCAGCGAGCCACTGCACAATACGCTTCCCGTGTGCGAGTAAATCAGGCGCAATCTCCGCAAGCGGCACAAGCACAAACGCGCGCTCCGTAAGGTAGGGATGCGGCAGGGTCAGCTCCCCATCCGCACATGTCACCCCCTCGATTTGCAGAATATCGAGGTCAATCGTCCGTGCACCCCAGTGTTCACGGCGTACCCGCCCGAGTTTCTGCTCGATCCGTTGCAGTTCTCCGAGCAGTTCATGCGGCGTTCCGTCAAACGAAATGCACGCCGCCGCATTGAGGAATACCGGCTGATCCGTCTTTCCCCACGGCGGTGTTTCATAAAAACATGACACCTGCTCCACGCACAGATTGGGACATGCCGCCATCCGCCGCAGTGCCGCACGCATCGTCTCTCCACGATTGCCGAGATTCGCCCCGAGCCCGATGTATGCCGTCAACATTCGGTATTTTTCCTGCGGCGCAGGATCGTCACGCCGACATCCGAGAATATGCCGTTAATCGGTGCGGCGGGCTTATGCACCGTAACACGTACCCAAAACAACAGATCGAAGCCTCGCAGGAGATCATCCGCAATCTTCTCGGCGAGTGCTTCAATCAGTCGCTTTGGCGCACCTTCGATGATATCCCGTACGCTCTCGCAGACTGCGGCATAGTTCACCGTTGCCGCAAGATCGTCACTCTCCCCTGCTGCGTGCAGATCAAGTCCAAGCTCCACATCCACCTCAAACGGCTGCGGCACTTTCTGCTCATGGGGGAGCACGCCGTGGGCAGCCATAAAACGCATCCCGCGCAAAAAGATTCGATCCATACCTATGCTCCCAGAATCGCGTCCGTCATGCGGCACATGCGCACAATCGGCTTTACATCATGCACGCGCACGATGGCAGCGCCACGCTCAATCCCCATGACGCACGCCGCCCCCGTCGCCTCCATGCGTTCCTCTACGGGCAGATCGAGTGCCGCTCCAATGAAGCTCTTGCGGCTCGCCCCGAGAAGAACAGGATACTCCACGCCGTCATACGAGACGAGTTCATCCATGCGCCGCAGGACATGCATATTCTGCTCCGCCGTCTTGCCGAAACCAATGCCGGGGTCGAGGATGAGATTTTCGCGTGCAAGCCCCGCCGCATCCGCGTGCGCAAACGCATCTCGTCGATGATATCCTTGCTGTACGCTGTCCCGTTTTGATTGTGCATCACGACAACGGGCACATCCTCCTCTGCCGCAGCGTGCGCCATCGCACCCGGCTCCTCCGCATATTGCAGTCCCCAGATGTCATTCAGCATATGCGCGCCTGCAGAGAGCGCTGCGCGTGCCGTCTCTGCCTTGAACGTATCCACGGAAACAGGTACGGGACATTCTGCCAGA
>CALALM010000475.1 GCA_937925565.1 uncultured Centipeda sp. | reverse complement strand
TACGGTCGCCCTCTTGGATATGTCCGAAATCCTGCACAACCACACCGCCGACAATCTCCAAAAGCTGCTGACGATCATCGGGAACGATCTGCCAGTTTTCAACGGAGAGCGTTCGCACCTCACCAATTTGAATATGAATTGGAATCACCCCCAAGCGCGTTTTCGACGGCAGGACGGATACGGTCGGCGACATGATCGGCAAGCATCCGCATTCCCTCGTTGTCCTCCGTGACGGCATTCTCGATGTGTACCTGTATGTGAATCTGTCGATTGTCCGTCATGGATGGCGCGGACTGATTCCCTTGTTGTGGAACACTCGCACCCTGCCCCACAGTTTGAATGCTCTGCGCCTGTTGCCCCAATCCTGCCATCATCTGTGCATACGAGAACTCCTGCCCATTGACACGGATGCGGGAACTGTCTTCACGCTTCTCGGGAGCAAAATTCGGCAGCAGATTTTCCATCGCCCATTTGCGCCCCTCTTGGAACTGCTGCAGGAGTTCCGGCGTCAGCCTCAGATCCTCAGCTGTGAACTTATTCTTCTTGCGAAGATACTCCATCAGCCCAACCTGCCCGGACTCCTTGAATACCTGCAGTTCCTCTTTCTGGGAGCGCAGGACTTCCAGCGCGGCGTTGCGCTTGGCATCGAGTTTCTGCTTCTCCGCCCAACGTGTCGCTTCGACCTCATCCAGTCCCTTCTGCACCCACGCATCCTTCTCGCGCTCGATCTCGGCAAGGCGATTCTCAAGTTCGGTCTTCCAGATCGAGTCTATGTTGGATGCAACGTCCCGCTCCCACTGCTCCATGACACGCGCCTTGCTCTCACTGAGCCACGCCTGCGTCTGCACCTCGTCCAAACCCTTCTGACGGAAGGCATCGGCTTCACGGGCGATGGAGTTCAACTTGTTCTGCAGGTCGGTCTTGTAGAGCGCATTCGCCTTGTCCACAACGTCCCGCTGAAAGTCAGCGTAAATCTTCGCTTCTTTTGCCAGACGGTATTCGTCAATGAGGTGAGGATCTGCCCCCTTCTGAAAGGAATCGAAGGCCTCACGATCCAGAGCATGAAGGCTGTTCTGAACATCCGTGTGTGTCAATGTATATAAATTGTCCGTCAGTTGTGCGGTCGCCTTTGCAGACTCGCTGACCGTCTTTGCGGCATCTTTCTCGGCTGCCGCACGGATTTTCGCAGCTTTGGCATTCTGCTCCTGCGCCTTAGCGTTCTTCTCCGCTTCGGCACGCGCCTTCTCCTCTGCCGCCGCTTTCTCTTTGGCAATCTTCTGCTGTTCTTGGTACTGCTTGTACTCATCGCCATAGAGAGCGTCAAGAACCGTGCCACCGAGGAACGGGATGGAAATGAGCGGAGATGCCACGGGATGATTCTTCACGAGCCACGCATTTGCCTCGGCGTGCTCGCTGACCTTATGAATCTGCTCGCCGACAAAGCCCGCAAGCTCCGCAACGGTTTTGAGTGCCTCGCCCCACCCGAGCATGGCATCCTTGATCTCGTCCTTGTTGTCGCGGATCATTTCAACGAGAGAAGTAAAGCCGTCATTGATCTCGGGCATCAGCTCCTCGGCGACAGGAAGGAGTGCCGCACCGAGGGCAAGTTTCAGCTGCCCCGCTTCCATCTCCATTTCGCGCCATTTGAGGTATGTCTCATGTGCCTGTTCGGGGTCGAGCAGTCCCGTGGTCTTGACACGCGAGGAGATGGTCATCAGATCGTCATATTGTTCAAGAATTGGGATAAGAGCCGCACCACGCGCACCAAGCACCTCGGCGGTATACGCTTCCTCCATCCCCGCTTCGCTTGCGGTCTTATATCCCTTCGCGAGCTGTGCCAGCTGCTCGTTCAGCGGCAGGAGATTGCCCTGCTGATCTTTGAGCGCAATACCAAAGCGCGAGAGTGCGCGTGTGGTATCGTTACCACTATTACCTGCCGCAGATACCTGTTTGTCAAGACGAGCGATCAGAGGTATGACGCTCTTGATATCCGTATCCGCAAGCTGGAACATCCGATTGAGCGTCGCCGCCTCACTCGCAGAGACGTGAAGCCGCTGCGTCAGCTTGTAGACGTTCTCGCCCGCAAGCATCGCATCTTTGGTGATGTTGAACAGCCCCGCACCCGTCGCAGCGACGGCCATAACGGCAGCCATCTTTGCAGAGAGGACGTTGAAT
>CALALM010000474.1 GCA_937925565.1 uncultured Centipeda sp. | reverse complement strand
CGAAGCAGCAGATGATGTTCGTTGCGAAATGCTGATGCACCTCGTAGAACTCACCGTTGTCGACGAGCGCACGGATGACATCCTTCATGTCGTACGGCGCATTCGGGTTGTCGGGGATGAGCGTATTGAGGCTCTCCTCCTGACGATTCGGGTCATCGCCCGTCTCGACGCGCGGGGTTTCCTCCATGTTGTTGCTTGGGAGGAAGGAGAGCAGATAGCGAATCTGGTCAATGCAGTCCTGATCGTTCTCCGCCGCAAAATGCGCAACGCCGGAGCGGCTGTTGTGCGTC
The DNA here is from genome assembly GCA_937925565.1 of uncultured Centipeda sp. Taxonomy (GTDB): domain Bacteria; phylum Bacillota; class Negativicutes; order Selenomonadales; family Selenomonadaceae; genus Centipeda. The sequence continues at coordinate 1,617 of CALALM010000474.1, read as the reverse complement.
ATTGCACCGCCGAGTGCCTCTGCCGTAACCTCCTCCGCCGTAACGGACTTGATGACGGCAGGTCCCGTGATGAACATCTGACTCGTGTTCTTCACCATGAAGATGAAGTCCGTGAGTGCCGGGCTGTAGACTGCGCCGCCCGCGCAGGGTCCCATGATGACGGAGATCTGCGGGATGACACCTGAGGATTTCGTGTTGCGGTAGAAGATGCCGCCGTAGCCCGAAAGTGCGTCGACCGCCTCCTGGATGCGCGCGCCACCCGAATCGTTGATGCCGATGCAGGGTGCGCCCATCTTCATGGCGAGATCCATGACCTTCCAGATCTTGTGTGCATGCTTCTCGCCAAGCGAGCCGCCCTCGACCGTGAAGTCCTGCGCGAACGCGTAGACGAGACGACCGTTCACCGTGCCGTAGCCCGTCACAACGCCCTCGCCCGGCAGTTCCTTCTTGTCCTGCCCGAAGTTGGTGCAGCGATGACGAACGAACATATCCAGCTCGACGAAGGTGTCCTCATCGAAGAGCAGGTTCAGGCGCTCACGCGCGGTGAGCTTGCCTTTGCTGTGCTGCTTCTCGATGCTCTTGGCACCGCCGCCCTGCATGAGATGTTCTTTCTTCTCCAGCATGAGCTCAATTTTTTCCTGGACTGTGGACATCATATCCCTCCTGTATCTCTTCCTGCGGAATACCGGAATGAAGCATCCCACAGGGAATATGCGTCAGAATGGCAGACCCCGTCAGCGATCCTCATGCTCGCAGATCTCGAGAAGAACCCCCTTCGTCGACTTCGGATGCAGGAACGCGATCTTCGCGCCGCCCGCACCGATGCGCGGCTTCTCGTCAATCATCTTGACACCCTTCGCCATGAGATCAGCGATCGCGTTCTCGATGTTGTCAACGCGCAGAGCAATATGCTGGATGCCCTCGCCCTTCTTCTCGATATATTTCGTGATCGGGCTGTCGTCCGCCGTGCCGATGAGCAGCTCGATCTCACTCTTGTTCGGGGTCGGGTGGAATGTCGTTGTAACCTTCTGCTCGGCGACCGTCTCCTCAGCCGTGCAGGGAATGCCGATCACATCCGACCAGAATTTCTTCCCCTCTTCGAGATCCTTCACGGCAATGCCGATGTGATCTACTGCCAGAACCTTGAACATAGGTGCTTCCTCCTTGGGGAATTGCTGCAGGGCAACTCCCACCTTACGATAACATTTCGGCCATGACATCGCCCACTACGGTGTAGGGGTCGGTCTCATGCGCCTTGATTTGCGCCACATAGTCATCGAGTCTGCCCGTGTCGACGATGCGGCGTTCGATGTTACGCCGAACACCTGCGTGCAGGATGTCCAACATCTCATCGCGTGTGCGGCGCGTGCGCCGCGCGGCAAGAACGCCATTGCCCTCGATATGGGCACGGTGTTCCTCTACGGTGTCGACCAGCTCCGTGATCCCTTCGCCACGATTCGCGACAACCTTACGGATCGGCGGTCGCCAGTCGGACATGTGGTCATCCAGATCCAGCATCATGTTGATCTCACGGACAAGCTTATCCGCACCGTCAAGATCGGACTTGTTGATGGCGAACACGTCACCGATCTCCAAGATGCCCGCCTTGATCGCCTG
>CALALM010000473.1 GCA_937925565.1 uncultured Centipeda sp. | reverse complement strand
TACGGCGTACGCCTGCTGCCACACCGGATTCACTGACAATCTTGAATAGTCCGATCTGTCCTGTGTTTGTCACATGAGAACCACCGCAAAGCTCAATGCTAAAATTTGGGACATTTACGACGCGTACAACATCTCCATATTTTTCGCCGAAGAGCGCCATTGCACCCAACGCCTTTGCCTCGTCAATCGGCATCATGGAGATATGAAGATCGCTCGAGCGCAGAATCTCATCGTTGACAAGTTCCTCGACATCACGCAGCTGCTGTTCACTCACAGGCTCGAAATTCGTGAAGTCAAAGCGCAGCCGTTCCGGTGTGACAAGAGATCCCGCCTGCTGAACGTGAGCACCTACAACGCGTCGAAGTGCTGCCTGCAGGAGATGGGTTGCTGGGTGATTTCGTGCAGACGCGAGCTTTTTCTTTGTATCAAGGCAAACCTCCACGGAGTCACCACGCTGTATCTGTCCTTCTTCAACATATGCGACATGATAGACGGTTCCATCGGGCAGTCTCTTTGTATTACTGACCGAGAGATATCCAAGATCACTGCGCAGGATTCCTTCATCCCCTACCTGACCGCCTCCTTCCGCATGAAACGGTGTCGTGCTCAGGATAATTCCGGCACTCTCTCCATCATGGAGCGAATTGACGAGTTCTCCTTCACGCCAAATTGCAACAACTGTCGCGTTCGTCGCTTCGGGATCCTCCGTCAGGCTTCCAGTATCTACACCGGACAGATCAGGAACAGAAACAGCCTGATTTTCTGCCCGCGCACTTCTTGCGCGCGTACGCTGTTTCTCCATCTCTTGATTGAAGCCTTCGTCATCCAAGGTAATTCCGTTCTCATGAAGAATCTCCTCGGTAAGCTCCCGCGGGAATCCGTAGGTATCATAGAGTTTGAATCCGATTTCTCCTCGGAGAACTGTCTCATGCGCATCCTTCAGTTGCGCAACCTCATCATTCAGAAGCTCGATCCCCTGTGCAAGTGTGGAAGCAAAGCGATCTTCCTCCACGCGTATGACACGCTTGATGTAATCCTGTTTTGCCAGAATCTCACTGAAGTCCTTCGCATCGCGGAAGATCGCAACAACGGCATCAACTGCACCGTCGAGGAAGGGCTTTGTGATTCCGAGCATACGTCCATGACGGATCGCACGGCGAAGCGTGCGACGGAGAACGTACCCGCGCCCCTCGTTCGACGGCAGAATTCCATCCATAATCATGATGGAAACGGAACGTGCATGGTCTGCAATGACTTTGAGTGAAATGTCCTTCTTCAGATCTGTGCCATAGGACACGCCTGAGATTTTGGAGGTGTATTCGATGATCGGATAGAGGAGATCCGTCTCGAAGTTCGTCTTCTTGTTCTGCACAACGGAGGCAAGACGCTCCAAGCCACAGCCGGTATCAATGTTCTTGTGTGCAAGGAGGTTGTACTCTCCGTCTTCGGTACGATCATACTGGGTAAAGACAAGATTCCAGATTTCAAGAAAGCGATCACAGTCACAGCCGACACCACAGGTCGGTTCACCACATCCGCGCTCCTCACCGAGATCAATGTAAATCTCTGAATCCGGACCGCAGGGACCCGGACCAATCTCCCAGAAATTGTCCTCCAGTGCCACGATATGATCCGGCAATACGTCGGTCTGTTCCAACCAGATGGAACGAGCCTCATCATCCTCCGGATAGATGGAAACCCAGAGCTTATCCTTTGGGAGTTCAACAACTTCTGTCAGAAACTCCCATGCCCAAGGAATTGCTTCCATTTTGAAATAATCGCCGAAGGAGAAGTTCCCAAGCATTTCAAAAAACGTCTGATGACGTGCAGTGCGCCCGACATTTTCTATATCACCCGTACGAACACAACGCTGACAGGTCACAATACGGTCTCTGGGCGGTTTCATCTTACCTGTAAAAAAAGGCTTCAATGGTGCCATTCCAGCACCAATCAAAAGAAGTGTAGGGTCATTGTCCGGAACAAGGGAATAACTGGGCAACCGCAGGTGATCTTTTTTTTCTGCGAAAAACTGTAGATATGCTTCTCGCAGTTCGTTGCCGGTCATGTATTTCAATGTAATCGCCCTCCTAAAACCATGTTCATGAAAGAACTGAGTGTGCGTAAGTATAGCATAAATTTGAGGAAAAATAT
>CALALM010000472.1 GCA_937925565.1 uncultured Centipeda sp. | reverse complement strand
GGCTGCCTTCTGTTGGGGTAGTGAGATCGTACTTGCCGTGCGCGGGATGGCTGATATTGAGCCGGATCTTGCCATCACGCTGCGTGAGATGGTTTCAGGCATCATCTTGTTCACTATGACCCTTGTATTTTTCTCCGGTGGTGGGGCGTTCCAAGTGATTTTTGCCGAACCTGCAGCGTTTGCTGCGCTCGTAACAGCGGGTGTCGTTGCGGGGATTTCCTATTTCCTATGGTACGCAGTCAATCGTATGATTGGCTGTGCACGCGGAATGGCGACCAATGCAACCTACATCATCTGGGGTGTTTTTCTGCAGTGGGGGCTTGGAGGATCTATAGTATCAGGACAGATCATATGGGGCTGTGTGTTTGTGTTCATCGGTGTCCTTCTCGTTTCTCTTTATCCGCAGGAAGGATCAGCAGAATCATGACACATGAAGAGTTTCAAACCCTTTGCAAACGGTGTCACATGGGGAATGAGGTACAGCAGCGTGCTGCGAAGGATGCTCTCGCTCCCTATCGCGTAAAAAGTGCTGTGTTGATGGCGGCGGGCTATGGATCACGCCTTGCGCCTATCACGGACCGAACGCCGAAAGGACTCCTGCGCATTCGCGGCGAGGTGTTGGCTGAACGGCAGATTGCACAGCTTTTCGCAGCGGGTGTTGCAGATATCTTTCTTGTCACGGGATATCGAAGCGAACAGTTCGCCTATCTTGGCGTGAATCCGCATGTCCATATTGTAGAGAATCCTGACTACTGCCGCTATAACAATACGTCCTCCCTCTATCGTGTTTTGGATGCACTCGACAATACCTACATCTGTTCAGTGGACAACTATTTCTCGGAAAATGTGTTTCGACCGTATGTCTATCGTTCTTACTATGCAGCCGTCTATGGGAATGTGCCGACGAAGGAATACTATCTGTCCGTGGATGCGGATGACCGCATCATAGATGTGCAGATTGGCGGTACACGCGGATGGCATATGATGGGCCAGGTGTATTTTTCACGGTCGTTCAGTGAGCAATTCCGTGCGTTGCTAAAGCCTGCATATGAGGCTGATTTATCCGTACGTGAAATTCTTTGGGAGCAATTTTATATGCAGCATATGGATGAACTGAGTCTGTATCGGAAATGTTACCCGCAGAATGTCATTTATGAGTTCGACACACTCGCAGACATTCTGGCATTTGATCCGGGGTTTGCAGATTCGTGCACAGACATGAGAAAGGATTGCTGATTCGCTTGGTGATGATGTTGGGGACCCGTGGCAGTCGATTCTCATTAAAATGGAGGTGCTGGACAGTACCTCCATTTTAATGAGAATTTCTATTGATTATTGACTGGTAACATATGTTACGTCTATAGAGAGCCCTCTTTGCTATAATCAACACAACAAATGTGTATTATCGCAAAGGAGAAGAATGCTATGGATGCTAAAATGTTTTGTTATCAGTGTCAGGAGACAGCCGGCGGGAAGGGCTGCACGGTGCAGGGGGTCTGCGGCAAGAAGCCGGATGTCGCTGAGATGCAGGATCTGCTCGTCTATGTGACGAAGGGGCTCGGCGCGGTGACGACGGCACTGCGCGCAGCGGGCAAGAAGGTTGCCATCGAGGTGAACCATCGCGTGACGATGAACCTCTTCATTACGATCACGAATGCGAACTTCGACCGCGAGGCGATCATGGACGTGATCGAGGAGACGCTTGCGATTAAGGCGGATCTGCTTGGGCAGCTCTCCGATGCGTCGCATCTGCCAGAGGCGGCACATTGGACGGCGCCGCGTGCAGAGTTCGAGGCAAAGGCGAAGACGGTCGGCGTGCTCGCGACGGAGAACGAGGATGTCCGCAGTCTGCGCGAGCTGACGACGTACGGTCTGAAGGGGCTGTCCGCCTATGTTGAGCACGCAAATGCGCTCGGTCACGAGAACGAGGAGATCGACGCATTCATGCAGCACGCACTGGCACAGCTGCTCGATGATACGATGGACGGCGATGCGCTGACGGCGCTTGTGCTTGAGACGGGCAAGTGGGGCGTTGCGGGTATGGCTCTGCTCGACGGTGCGAACACGGGCACGTACGGTCATCCCGAGATCTCAAAGGTCAACCTCGGCGTTCGTAACCGCCCCGGTATCCTCATCTCCGGGCATGACCTCAAGGATCTTGAGCGTCTCTTGGAGCAGACGAAGGGCACGGGCGTCGATGTCTATACGCATGGCGAGATGATCCCCGCGCATTACTACCCCGCATTCAAGAAATACGACAACCTCGTCGGTAACTACGGCAACGCATGGTGGTTGCAGAAAGAGGAGTTCGAGAAGTTTAATGGCGCGATCCTCATGACGACGAACTGTGTCGTTCCGCCGAAGGACAGCTATAAGGATCGCCTCTTCACGACGGCTGCGGTTGGCGTACCGGGCTGCACGCACATCCCGCTCGTGAATGGTGAGAAGGACTTTACACCCGTCATCGAGTGTGCGAAGAAGTGTGCGCCTCCGACGGAGCTGGAGACGGGCGAGATTGTCGGCGGATTTGCACACGAGCAGGTCTTTGCTGTCGCGGACAAGGTTGTCGAGGCGGTCAAGAGCGGCGCGATCAAGAAGTTCGTCGTCATGGCGGGCTGCGATGGCCGCATGAAGTCGCGTGAGTACTATGCTGAGTTCGCTGAGGCTCTGCCGCACGACACAGTCATCCTCACGGCGGGCTGCGCGAAGTACAAGTACATCAAGAAGGATCTCGGTGACATCGGCGGTATCCCGCGCGTCCTCGATGCCGGTCAGTGCAACGACTCCTACTCGCTCGCGCTGATCGCGCTGAAGCTTAAGGAAGTATTCGGTCTGGATGATGTGAACAAGCTCCCGATTGCGTACAACATTGCGTGGTACGAGCAGAAGGCGGTCATTGTTCTCCTTGCGCTGCTCCACCTCGGTGTGAAGAACATCCACCTCGGACCCACGCTCCCCGCGTTCCTCTCTCCGAATGTCGCAAAGGTGCTCGTCGAGACCTTTGGCATCGGCGGCATCACGAACGTCGAGGATGATATGGCAATGTTCGGCATTGAAGTGAACGCACCCGAAGCCACAGCTGTGTAAGAGAATATATCTAAATCCAACATAAAGCGCCCATCGAATGAAACACAACAGTTTCATTCGATGGGCGCTTCTTGGTGTGGGTTATAGTGTCGCTCTTAGCAGATTTTTTGTATATTCATTATGCGGCTCTTGGAGAACGCGCGGCGTTTCGCCCTGCTCGACGATGCGTCCATTCTGCATGATGAGGACGCGGTCAGCGATGGAGCTGACGAGCGGAAGATCGTGCGAGATGAAGAGGAGACTCATGCCGTGCTCTCGCTGTAAATGCAGGAGCAGGGCGATGATCTTTGTCTGTACGGATACGTCGAGTGCCGAGGTCGCCTCATCGCAGACGAGGATTTCGGGATGAACCGCCATCGCGCGTGCAATCGCCGCCCGCTGGCACTCGCCGCCGCTCATTTCGTGCGGATAGCGATCCGCGTATGCGGCGGGCAGTCCGACCCCGGCGAGGAGTTCGGCGACGCGCCGTTTGGTGTCGCGTTCATCAGGCGTACACAGACGGCAGATGGTTTCGCCAATCATCGCGCCGACAGTGCGGCGCGGGTTGAACGAGCCGGGGGCATCCTGAAACACCATCTGGATGCGGGTGTAGAGGGCGCGGCGTTCCTTTCCGCGTGTGTGCGTGATGTCCTTGCCGTCGAGGAGAATGTTCCCGCTCGTCGGCAGATGCAGCCCCGTGAGGAGCTTTGCAACGGTGGATTTACCGCTGCCGCTCTCGCCGACGATGCCGAGCAGTTCGCGCCGCGCGAGGGAAAAGGAGATGCTGTCGATTGCCTGAACGCGTCCCGCCGCATCGTCAAAATGCATGGAGACATTTTCAAAGCGCAGGAGATCTTGGAGATGGTCGCCCCTTCCACCGCTTACGCGGTCCCCCTCCCCCGTTGTGACGGGGGAGGCTATGGGCGCGGTGTTTTTCTCTGCATGATCTCTGCGGTCGCAGTCCGTATGTGTCGCAGCGGACATCTTCGGCACGGCTGCAAGCAGTTCTCGTGTGTAGGGATGCTGCGGGTTTCCGAGCACATCCGTGACACTGCCCTGCTCGACGATCCTCCCTTTGCACATGACGGCAACGCGGTCGGCAATGTGCCGCACGACGCCGATGTTGTGCGTGATGAGGAGGATTGCCGTCCCCGTGCGCTCCTTGAGCGCGCGCAGCTCGTCCAGTACCTGCAGCTGGATCGTCGCGTCGAGTGCCGAGGTCGGCTCATCGGCGAGGAGAAGCTGCGGGTGCAGGATGACGGCGAGTGCGATGGCAGCACGCTGTGCCATGCCGCCCGACAGCTCGAACGGATAGGCAGAGAGGATACGGTGTGCATCGGCAAAACCCATGCCGCCGAATACCTCTGCCGCGCGTGCGTAGATTTCCTCACGCGACAGATCGGTGTGGGCACGCATCGTCTCAACGAGCTGCGTGCCAATCCGCCGCGCAGGGTTCAGCGATGCACCCGCGTACTGAAACACCATCGCGATCTCCTCGCCGCGCAGCCTGCGCCGCTCTCCCTCGGAGAGTACGGCTAGGTTCTTCGTATCGAAGAAGACCGTACCTGCATGAATATCGGTGGAGAGTCCGCGGATCTGCACGATTGCCTTGAGCAGGGTGGACTTCCCGCTGCCGCTCTCACCGACGATGCCGAGCACCTCGCCCGTGTGAAGGTTGATGCTGATGTCCTCGATCACGGCATCGCCGCCGTATCCTGCGGTCAGGTGGTCAATTCGTAAGAGTTCCTGCATGACACTGCTCCGCTGTGCGCTTTGTGTGCGCTCACTTTTTATCCAGATCCTTTGTTACATGGTAGTAATCGCTCGGCGTGGAGAGGAACCCCGTGACCTTTTTCGAGATGCCGACCTGCATGTTGTTGAAGCCGATGAAGTCCATCGCCGCATCGTCGATCACCTGCTGCTGAATGTGGTTGACGAGTGCGATGCGCTTTGTCGGGTCAAATGTATTCGGCAGGTCGGACAGCAGCTGCTCCACGACGGGATTGTCATAATGCCCGAAATTCGATACGCCCTTTGCACTGAGGCTGTCGCGCAGGAATGCGTACGGGTCGCCCGTCGGCATCGTGATGACGGAGTAGAGGGAGAGCTCAAACTCGCCGGGCTTGAGATACGTTGACTTTTCATGTGAGACGATATTGACGTTGATGCCGATTTTCTTGAGCTGTGCCTGCATCTCCGTTGTGATGTTCTCGTTGAAGAGCCGCTTGTAGACACCCATCTCGACGGTCAGCGGCTTGCCGTCTTTCTCAACGATGCCGTCACCGTCTGTATCCGTATAGCCTGCTGCCGCAAGCACCTGCTTTGCCTTCTCGGGATCGTAGGAGCGTGCCTTGAGTGCGGGATCGCCATAGGGCGTGGAGGCGAGGAACGCACTGTTCGATGCGGTCATTGCGCCCTTCAGGTACTGGTCGCCGATGGTCTTTTTGTCCACGCCGTACATGATCGCCTGACGAACTGCGGGATCGGTGAGCTTATCGAGGTTCATGTAGAGCTGATAGGTACGCGTCTGCGGTGTTTTGACCACCGTAAACTTGTCATTCGCTGCAACCGTCTCTGCCGTCTCGGGGCTGAGATCCAGTGCTACATCGATCTCATCACCCTGCAGTGCCATTGCAAGCGTGTTGAAGTCTGCAATCTTCGTGTACTCGACCTCGTCGACTTTCACGTCGCCGCCCCAATACTTCGTGTTCTTCGTCATAACAGCGTGCTTGTCTGCTTCAAAGCTGCTCATGACAAACGGACCTGTGCATACGGGGGCATTGTCAAAGTCCTTTGTGCCCGCAACGTCGACGATGACAGCGTATGGGTCGCACAGATCGTTAACGAGGGTCGCATACGGCGCTTTCGTACGGATCGTGAGGACATTTCCCTCTGCCGTGTACTCTGCATCCTTCAACCATGCGGCGCGGTCATTCGTCTCCGCCGTGCGTTTGAGCGAGGCGATGACCTTATCCGCCGTCATCTTCTCCCCGTTCGAGAACGTGACATTATCCTTTAGTGTGATGCGCCAGACGGTCGGCTCGACATTCTCCGCCTTTTCGGCGAGCCACGGCTGCGGTGCCATCTCATCGTCGAGGCGGAAGAGTGTTTCGCCCACGCCATAGCGAACGGCGTACCAGCCCATCCACTCCTTCGCGGGATCCATCGTACTCGTAACAGCGACTGTGCCGCCGACGCGCACGATTTTCTTGCTGTCTGCCGCCTGATCCGAGCCGCCGCAGCCGCTCATCGTGAGCGGAACGGCGAGCAGCAGTGCGGCACAGAGACATTTCAGTGTTTTGTTCATGGGTCCTCCTTAAATAAAAGAATAAATTTTCTATAGAAACGCGTATTCCTATACGCGTTTTTCCCGCATCTTGGGATCGAGCAGATCCCGCAGCTGATCGCCAAACATATTGAACACCATCATGACGGTGACCATCACCGCGCTCGGCGCGAGTGCCGCCCACGGTGCCTGCTGCAGATACTTCTGCCCCTCGCTGATCATTGCGCCCCACTCGGCGGCGGGGATCTGAACGCCGATGCCGAGGTAGGACAGCCCCGCGAGGCCCATCATCATCGTGCTGACGTGGAGAACGGCGGTGACGATGAGCGGTCCTGCGATGTTTGGCAGGATGTGCCCGAAGAGGATGCGCGCGTCTGTACAGCCCGAGAGGCGTGCCGCCTGTATGTAGGTCTCCTCCTTTACCGCGACGGCAGCACTGCGCGCAATGCGTGCGTACTGCGTCCACGTCGTAACGATGAGTGCAAGCATGGCATTGACAAGACCGCCGCCGAGAACGCCCGCCACTGCGATTGCAAGCACGATATCGGGAAATGCCTGAAATACATCGGTGATGCGCATAAGCACTGCGTCCATGCGTCCGCGATAGTAGCCCGAGAGCAGCCCGATGAGACTTCCCAGCGAGCCGGCGATGAGAATGATGAAGAGGGCGGCGAAAATTGAAGTTTTCCCGCCCGCGAGAATGCGCGAGAGAATATCTCTGCCGTAGTTGTCCGTGCCGAGGAGATGCTCTGCAGACGGTGCTTTTAGAATCAGCTGCGGATCGGTCGCATATGGATCGTAGGGCGCAAGCTGCGCGGAGAAGAGACTTGCGATGAGAATGAATGCTGCCAAAAGCGTGAGCAATCGAAAGAGCAGCGGTGTATGCAGAAAGAAGTTCATCATTTAGAGATCCTTGATTCTCGGATTGAAATAACGATACGAGAGGTCGGCGAGCAGGTTCACAAGGAAAAATGCCAGTGCCATCCAGACCACCACCGCCTGAATGACGGGATAGTCACGGCTCGTGATCGCCGTCATGATGAGACTGCCGATGCCCGGCCAGTTAAAGATCGTCTCAATAATGACTGTTCCGCCGAGCAGCGAGCCGATGGAAATGCCCGTGAGCGTGATGACAATGACCATGATGTTCTTGAGGACGTTGCGGAATAGGATCACGCGCTCCGGAATGCCGCGTGCACGAAGCCCGATCACGTAGTCCTTTGCCAGCTCGTCGAGGGCCGCCGCGCGAATCTGGCGAATGTAGCGCGAGGACATGACGAGCGCGAGCGAGAGCGCGGGCAGTACCATGCCGATCGGTTTCGTGGTCGCAAGGACCGGAATCCAGCCGAGCCGATAGGAAAAGATAAACATAAGGACAATCCCGATGATAAAGCCGGGCGTTGCGTTGCCGATGAAGGTCAGAAAGCGAATGACATAGTCCACGCGGCCGTTGCGGCATGCGGCGATGGCGATGCCGAGTGGCAGGGAGATGAGGAGGGTGAGCCCCATCGCCGTACCTGCCATACGGAGCGTGTAGGGGAGTGCCTTCCAAAACGTCGCAGCAACAGGAAGATCGGTGATGTAGGATGTGCCCATATCGCCTTGGAGGAAATGCACGAGCCAGCGTCCGTACTGCACGAGAAAGGGCTGATCGAGCCCCATTTCCGAACGCATCCGCTCCACGAGCTGCGGATCGGCGGCGACACCGCCCGCTGAGAGACGGATGCCGACGGGATCGCCGGGAGCGATGTAGATGAGACCGAAGGAGAGAAGTGTGATGCCGAAAAATACAGGGATGAATTGCAGACAGCGACCGAGAAGCGTCTTGTATGTCATAGGTACTCCATTATATTGTATGTTTTGAAGTGAGTTCTTTTTTCATGTATCTGTCAGACAATGATTTTTAGTATATCGCCCATGGAAGAAGATTGTCAACCGAAGCGTAAAAATATGAATATGTGTGAATTTATCGGCGGCTTCTTAAGTATTTGACACACCTCGCCCCTTTTGTCTATAATGAAACGTATTGTATTGTGTATATAGACTGCGGCATTATGCCGCACTGGAGGGCTGGCGGATGAAGATTTTGGCTGCGGATGGGATTTCACCCAATGGGATTGCGCTGCTCACAGACTATGAGGTCGATGTGCGCGATAAGATTGCGCACGAGGAACTTCTGGAGATCATTGCGCTCATGGTGCGTTCGGCCTCGAAGGTGTCGGCGGACGTACTGGCGCGCGCCGATAAACTTAAGATTATCGGACGCGCAGGTGTCGGTGTGGACAACATCGATGTGAAGGCTGCGACGGAGCGCGGCATCATTGTCATCAACTCGCCGGGCGGCAACACGATTGCCGCGACGGAGCATACGATGGCGATGATGCTCTCGCTGGCACGCAATATTCCTGCGGCCGATGCGACCATGCACGCAGGAGAGTGGAACCGCAAGGCATACGTCGGCGTGGAGCTGCGCGGCAAGACACTCGGTGTCATCGGTATGGGGCGCATCGGCAGCGGGGTCGCAAAGCGTGCACTCGCCTTTGATATGAATATCATTGCGTACGACCCGTACATCAACGAGGAGCGTGCGAAAGCACTCGGCGTGACCATCGGAACGCTCGACGACATCTTTGCAGCGGCGGACTTTATCACGGTACATATGCCCCTGACGAAGGAGACGCGCGGTATGATCTCAATGCCGGAGCTGCGCCGCATGAAGAAGGGAGTGCGCCTCGTCAACTGTGCGCGCGGCGGCATTATTAACGAAAGAGATCTCGCGGCGGCGGTCAAGGAGGGGATCGTCGCGGGGGCGGCAATCGACGTGTTCGAGAGCGAGCCGCTCGCGGAGGATCATCCGCTGCGCGGCGTTCCGGGTATTGTGCTCACGCCGCATCTCGGCGCGTCCACGGTGGAGGCGCAGATCGGCGTGTCCGTCGACGTAGCGGAGGGCATTCGCGCGGCATTGCGCGGCGAGCCCGTGACGGCGGCAGTCAACATGGCACCGGTCTCGAAGGAAGTCATGCGCGTCATTCGTCCCTACATCACCCTTGCGGAGCAGCTTGGCTGCACCGTTTGCTCGCTCGCCGAAGGTCCCATCTCCCATGTGGAGGTCATCTACAACGGCGAGATTACTGAGGTCAACACGAGTTTTCTCACGACGGCACTCCTCAAGGGAATGCTCAATCCCATCCTCGAGAGCGAGATCAACTATGTCAACGCCCCAAGTGTTGCGAAGTCGCGCGGCATCAAGGTGACGGAGATCAAGGAAAAGGAAACCTCGCACTATTCGACGCTCATCACCGTGCGCGTTACGACGGCGGCGGGTACGGCAGAAGCAGGCACGGCAGAGGTGCAGGGCACACTCTTCGGTACGGAGGGGCGCATTGTGCGGATCAACGGATTCCGTGTGGATATTGACCCGCACGCACGTCTCCTCATCTGCCCGCACATCAACCGCCCCGGCGTCATCGGCACGGTCGGCTCCATCATGGGCGAGGCAGGCATCAATATCTCGTCCATGCAGGTGGGCAAGTCCAAGCGCGAGGGGATGAGCATCATGGCACTCACAATTGACCATGACATTCCAAATGATACGCTTGCACGTGTGCTTGCGGTCGACGGCATCTTCGATGCAAAGTTTGTCAACTTTGAGACGATATAGTTTTTTCAGTGATGTGAAGCTCCTAAGCGAACCCTAGTGAAGCAAGTGAGTAAAGTGTGCGTTCTGCCCCCTGCGGATTTCTTTCGTTCAAGCGAAGCGCGTTTAAGAAGTCCGCAGGTATTTAGGCAGATAAGCACACGATCACTTGCGCACCGAGGTGTTCGCGTGGGGCTCGCATCATATTTTGCGCATTGCAATCAATGCAAGGGTTTCAGCCTATTTCCATAATTGTCCACTATGATATAGTCAAAAGGACAAAGCTTCAGTCGAAATAAGGAGGCAAATGCCTATGAACTCACTCAAGACTACGATGCTGATGGCGCTCCTGATGGCACTCATGGTTGCTCTTGGCGGAATTTTTGCAGGACATACAGGCATGACTGTCATGCTGATCATCGCACTCGGGATGAACTTCTTCTCGTATTGGTTCTCCGACCGCATGGTGCTCAGCATGTATAACGCGCAGGAGATCGATCGTTCGAGTGCGCCGGAGCTCTACGGACTCGTCGAAAAACTCGCGGGGCGTGCGGGACTCCCCATGCCGCGCGTCTACATCATCAACGAGGATGCACCGAACGCATTCGCAACGGGACGCAATCCGTCGAACGCGGCGGTTGCTGTGACAACGGGACTCATGCGAGTACTCGACTACAACGAGATTTCGGGCGTGCTCGGACATGAGCTCGCACACGTCAAGCACCGTGACATCCTCATCTCGACCATCGCGGCGACGATGGCAACCGTCATCTCCTACGCGGCGAGTATTGCCCAGTGGGCAGCGATCTTCGGCGGCGGGCGTTCGAGTGACGATGACCGTGGTGGAATCATCGGGCTCATCGTGACGGCGATCGTTGCACCGATTGCGGCGGCACTCATCCAGATGGCGATCTCGCGCTCGCGCGAGTACAGCGCGGACGAGGGCGGCGCGGAGATCTGCGGCAATCCGAACTATCTCGCCGCAGCACTCGAGAAGATCGAGTACTACGCGTTGCACGGCGCACCGCTGCCCGAGGCAACGCCCGCCACGGCGCACATGTGCATCATCAACCCGCTGACGGGACGTGATATCTCGTTCAAGAGCCTGTTCTCGACGCATCCCGATACACAGGAGCGCATCGCGCGTCTGCGTGAGCAAGCGCAGCGGATGAACATCCGCTAAACATATAACACCCGAAGCCCCTTCGACGCAGTAAATTCGTCGAAGGGGCTTTTTGTGCTGCTTTACAGAGATTGTATACAAAAGATATTGAAAATCATAATCACACTATGACATACTGATGAAAGTAGATGAAAGGGATTTGTGGGGAGGAGGCATGCGCAGGAAATTTATGCAGAAAACGATGGCGGCAGACGGATGAGGGAATTTTCCCGTCGCTGTTATATTTGTTCGGATAAATAAGGAGGAT
>CALALM010000471.1 GCA_937925565.1 uncultured Centipeda sp. | reverse complement strand
GCACCAGTCCACGGTCGTGTTCGATCAGTCGCGGAGCGAGGAGAGCCGCAATTTCCTCGCGGCAATGACGGCAAGCGGCTATTTTGACCTGCGCTACATCGCGTGGAGCTACGATGAGCTGAACGAGCGGATCGAGCGCGGCGATGCAAAGATCGGCATTGTCTTTCCGCCCGATCTTGTACGGGAGGCAAACGCGGGGCACACCGTTCCGATTCAGGCGATTGTCGACGCCTCGGACTCCATCGCCTCGACCTCTGCCATCGCTGCCCTGACGGGGCTTGGCATGCGGGTGCAGCCCGTCGCTGTGCGCGGGGCGCCCGTGGCTGCGCCTGCCTACGACGTGCGTATCCGCGCGTGGTACAACCCCGATGCCGTCACCGCCTACTACATGCTGCCCGCACTCATGGGCATCATCCTCACGATCACAATGGTGCTCATGGTCTCCATGTCCATCGTGCGCGAACGCGAGGCGGGCACGCTTGAGCAGCTCCTCGTAACGCCGCTGCATATATGGGAACTGCTCGTCGGCAAGATTTTGCCCTACATCATGCTCGGCTACATCCAGACGACGATCTGCATCCTCGTCGCGCTCGCCATCTTTGGCGTGCCCCTGCGCGGGAGCGTGCTGCTCCTCTATGCGCTCACGACCCTCTTTCTTCTCGCCTCGCTCACGATGGGGCTCATGATCGCATCGCTCGCGCAGAACCAGCTGCAGGCGGGGCTCATGAGCATTGCAACGCTCCTGCCGGGCATCCTCCTCTCGGGCTTCATGTTCCCGCGCGAGGCGATGCCCACATTCTTTCAGTACCTCAGCCTCGCTATCCCCATGACACACTACATCGAGATCCTGCGCATGATCTTCCTCAAGGGCGGCGGCATCACGGCACTTTATCAGCAGACCGCCTTTCTCGCGCTCTTCATCCTCGTCTTCTTCGGCACTGCCGTGCGGAAATTCAAGCGGTCGGTCATATAAAACGCCCTTGGACGCGATGGATCCAAGGGCGAAAATATGTTTGTGCTTTAGATTCGACTGTGCTATCATATCAAGGATATTAAGCAATCTTGGAAAGATGCCGTCAAGGACGTTTCTTTCTGTGTCTAATTATAGCAAAAGCCTCCTCTGTTGACAAGGGGGCTTTTTTATGCACGCATACGCTATAGCGCAGAGTAAGAGCTCCTCACCACTCCGCGTGGGTGCCGTCGTAGTTCTTCCATTTTGGATTTGTCCAGACGAGCCCCTCTGCGGATACCTTTTTGACCAGTTCCTCGTTGATGACGAGCCCCAGTCCCGGCAGTGTCGGGAGACTGACGAATCCATCCTTGTACTGGAACACTTCTTTATTCTCGACGAAGTCCAGCAGGTCAAAGCCCTTGTTGTAGTGGATGCCGAGACTCTGCTCCTGAATGAAGACATTCGGCGAACAGGCGTCGATTTGCAGGGTCGCCGCGAGTGCAATCGGTCCGTAGGGGGCGTGCGGTGCCGCCGCCATGTCGAACGACTCCGCTGTCGCGATGATCTTGCGCGTCTCGAGGATGCCGCCCGCGAGCGCCACATCCGGCTGGATGATGTCGATCACGCCCGTGCGGAACAGGTTCTTGAATGCCCAGCGGCTGCAAAGGCGCTCACCCGTCGCAAGCGGTGTTGCCACATGCTGTGCGACCTCGCGGAACGCCTCCTCGTTCTCCGGGAGCACGACCTCCTCCAGGAACATGAGGTGATAGGGCTCGAGCGCCGCTGCCAGAACCTTTGCCATAGGCTTGTGTACCCGTCCGTGGAAATCGACGGCAATGCCGAAACCCGCACCCATCTCCTTGCGGATCGAGGCGACGCGGTCGACGACCGCCTGCACCTTTTCATAGGAGTCTATGTAGTGCAGCTCCTCCGTCGCGTTCATCTTCACGGCGTCAAAACCGCGGTTCTTGCGATCCAGCGCCTCGCGCACCACATCGTCGGGGCGGTCACCGCCGATCCACGAGTAGACCTTGATGCGGTCACGCGCGCGTCCGCCCAGCAGCTCATAGATGGGAACGTTCAGCGCCTTGCCCTTGATATCCCAGAGCGCCGTTTCGATGCCGGATACAATCGTCGCATTGATCGGACCGCCGCGGAAGAACGAGTTATACAGCTCCTGCCACAGCGTTTCAATCGCAAAGGGATCGCGCCCGATGAGTGTCTGTGCCAGCTCTGTGGCACCTGCGACGACCGTTTCCGTTTTCGTGCCGGAGATCATCTCACCCCAGCCCTCAATGCCCTCGTCCGTCACCAGTTTAATGAAAATCCATCGGGGCTTCACACGATAGACTGCAAACGAACTGATTTTCATAGCTCTTTCCTCCCCGCCTTATGCAGATTTATCTTCGGCCTCTGTCTCCTGCGCTGCCGTCTGTTTCATACGACGTTCCATATAGACCCAGACGCCGATGAGTACGGCGAGCAGGAGCGGGACAGAGACCATCGGATTCTCGGTGAATGCTGTAAAGACCAGATAGCTGACCGTCAGACTCGTTGCAGCAAAGGATGAGATGCCGCCGCTTGCCGACAGGTCGATGCCCGTTGTCGTCGCGAGCTGTGTCAGCACAGGGGAGGTCACCGTGCCCGCGAGCAGGATTGCCGCCATGCAGATCAGACTGATGACCAGACTGCGGAACAGATTCCCACGGCACAGGGCCACGACCATCGCCACGCGGAACGGCACGACGGCGAGATCCGCGAACGGGAGCACGCGGTTGCCCGGCAGGATTGCCGCCATGAGGATGGTCAGGGGGATGACGAGCAGCGCCGTCGTAATGACCGTCGGGTTTCCGACAACGACGGCGGCATCCAGACCGATGAGGAACTTGCGCCCCTTGAACTTTTCCTTCGTCAGCTTCTTGGCAGCCTCCGAGATAGGGATCAGTCCCTCCATAAAGAGCGCCGTCATCTTCGGGATCAGGATCATGACCGCCGCCATATTGACGCCGAGCTCAAAGACCTTCGTCACGGGATACTCCGCGAGAATACCGATGCCGCATCCGAGGATCAGACCCATGAAGATCGGTTCGCCGAAAAAGCCGAGATACTTCTGCGCGTCCTTGACCGAGAAATCAATTTGGTTGACCCCGGGGATTTTGTCGATCAGGTGATTCAGCGGCGCCGCGATCACGATGGACGAGAGTGCGGACATTGTCGGCAGGGAGACGCCGGGGATTCCAAAGTACTTCTCGACATAGGGCGCCGTCCAGTCGGCGAGTTTGAACGAAATGATCGCCATGATAATGGAGGCGCCGAGACCGATGAAGACATTCCCCGTCACAAAGTATGCCATGATTCCGACAATCGCCATGTGGTGATAGTTCCAGATATCCACGTCCAGTGTATTTGTCAGCTTGAAGAGCAGCAGCACGACATTCGTCAGCAAAATCCCAAAGATCAGCAGCGGGATGATGGGGGAGGACCATGTCACCGCCGCGATGGCACCCCAGCCGACATCCAAGATATCCAGATGGATCCCGAAGTTTTCAACCATCGCCTTTGCGGCAGGCCCCAGATTGCTCGACAGGAGATTGATGACGAGCTTGATACCGGCAAAGCCGATGCCGATGGTCAGACCCGCACGGAACGCCTTGAGCAGCTTGACGCGAAAGAGCAGCCCGATGATGGTGATGATGATGGGGAGCAGAACAATCGGACCGGCACTCAGCAGTGCATTAAATACAGCATATACAATGTCCATGTAATATCCCTCCTTCTATGCAGTGACGATATATTTTATTTTAGATGATCCAGAATCTCCTCCATTGCCTCCTCCTCGCCGACGCCCGTCAAGAGGGCGATCGCGCTGACCACGGGGATGTTCACCGTCCCGCCCGTAAACATGCCGGAGGTCACGAGGAGGTCATAATCCGCCGCCTTGGACTCCACCTCGAGCAGCTTGCACTGATTGACTGACACATTGAGCCCTGCGTCCTCGCATGCCTCGCGAATCTTCGATGCCACGACCGTCGAGGTGGCAATGCCATTTCCACATGCAACAAGAACCTTCTTCATCTTTATACATCCTTTCTGTATCTGCCTGTCATCCCGCTACACAAGATAATGCGCGATCACCTGATACGCCTCTTTGGTATCTGCGGCACGGAGCATACGCCTCAGATCATCCTGCTGCTTGACCAGTGCAATGACCTTTTGCAGCATCTCCACTTGTCCGTGCGGCTCCTTGAGCGCCAGCATGATGATGATGGAGACAGGGACATCACGGCTCGGATCGTCCATCGCCTTGAATGTCACAGGACTGTCCAACAGCCCGACAGCGACGGCGTCCTGATTCACATGCTCACAGTCCGTGTGCGGGACGGCGACATTGATCTGTCCCGTAGAGAGTCCCGTCGGATAGATCTCCTCGCGTTTCAGAATCCCGTCCGCGTAGCTTGCCTTCACATATCCTGCTGCATGCAGATGCTCCGCCAGCTGCGTCAGCACTTCCTGCTTGGTCTTTCCCTGCGTCAGAATGCGCAGGATCAGCCCCTCATGAAATCCCTCCACCATCGTCATACCTCAGCTCCCTCCAACTGCTGTGTAAACTCCTCCAGTGACCGCTGCATACCGGCGGTGCTGCGCTCTGCGATATCCTCCTTGCGAAAGAGCCCCGACGCGATGCCGACGTAGGAAGCGCCCGCCCCGAAGTATTCCGCAATATTCCCCGCGTGGATTCCGCCCACAGCCATGAGGGGCAGGTGACCGAAGGGTGCCTGAATATCCTTGAAATACTTGCTCCCAACAGTGCCGGCGGGAAAGATCTTGATGATGT
Source organism: uncultured Centipeda sp. (assembly GCA_937925565.1). Lineage (GTDB taxonomy): Bacteria > Bacillota > Negativicutes > Selenomonadales > Selenomonadaceae > Centipeda. Next base: position 6,622 of record CALALM010000471.1, on the reverse strand, counting down.
CCGCCCCGTCCCGTATGCACTGATGCACTTCACTTGGCGAGAACGCGCCCGGAACACTGATCACCCCGTGGTGACGGCAGTAGGCAAGCATATCACGCGTCATCAGGCTTGGTGCGAGTACAAAGTCGATCCCTGCCTCCACGACATCCTGCAAATCCTCTGCTGTCAGCACCGTCCCTGCACCAACCGCAATGCGGTCGCCGAACTTTTGCACAATCCTCTGGATCGTGTCCTTGGCATCCGGACGATTGAGCGTGATCTCCACCGCTGAGACCGCGCTACCGCATAGGACGGTGACCGCCGTCTCCACCTGATCGTAGTCATAGCCGCGCAGGATGGCGGTGATTTTTGAAAACTCCTCGACCGATCGTTTCATGTACGCACCTCCATAAAAAAATAGATGCAAATAGTTGCATCTATCTTATACAGCAAGAATTGTGCCAACAGATTGGCTAATTTTGTTTTTTTGTCAGTATTTCGTACATGTCACGCGGGGATGCAGCCTCCTTGAGGCTCTGTAACTCCTGTTTATCCATAGCAATGTGATAAAATGCGTCGATGTATTTCTGATCCGTCTCCCGCAGTGCCAAAAGGAACACAAGATCAACCATAAAATTGTGTTCCCACAGAACCGACCGCTCCAAACTCGCCACCGCAATCGCAGGGCGACGGACAAACTCCGCACTGCCGTGCGGGATCCCGATGCCCCCGCTCAGGTAGGTCGCTCCGATGCTCTCCCGCTTGTAGGCGCTGAGCAGGAATTCCGCCTCCACGGCGCCCTGCTGTTGCAGGAGCCCCACGAGATGGTCAATGATCTGTGTCTTATCCGAGAGCTTCAGTCTGCATACAATGCTGCGCTCCTCGAGCACATCCGCGAGCGAGGCGGGACCGTCCGCCTCCTCCACAAGGAGCTGATGCAGACGCGCAATTCCATCACCCGAGAAAATCTCCTGCGCGGAGATGAACGGCGCTCTCGTTCCGAGCGGCTTCATATTGCCGATGGATGCGAGGATCCGATGGGAGCTTCGGATCTTGGCGATCTCCGCCTTCATATGCGCGGCGTCCAGTGTACCGACCGTAAAGGTGTGCACCCCTTGCAGCAGCCGTCCCTCGCTGCGCTGACGGATGTATTCGAGCAAGCGCCGTGCCGTTCCTTCGCCCGAGATGCAGACGAAGAGCAGCGCAGGCAGACGGTCACCCGCCACACCATCCTGTGCGCCGAACTTGTCCAGACGCAGCGCAGCGGCGATCTCATCCAGATCGACCGTCGTGAGCGCCGCGCGCCGCACCGCCTCGAGCACCATCGCCGTATCCACGCGCTCCACACATGCCGTTCGGATGCCCGTGCGCTCCGTGATGCGCTCGGCGAGCGTCGTCAGTGAACCAATATCGACCAGCAGCAGACAGCCCTTGCCCGCATCCACCTCCTCGACAACTTGGATGACCTTTTCGAGCATCGCGTCCTGCGACTCGCTGAAATCCATATCAATGCCGATTGCCTCGTTCATATTCAGCAGACGGTTCGCCACCTCCGCCATCGCAGACGCCACACGCCCGTGGCTCAGGACAAGCACGCGTACCTGCGGTTCCTCCTGCACATCTGCATGGGAGAACGTATAGAGGTACATCGCCAGCATGCCGATCTCCTCGGGCGGCAGTTCCAGCTCCAGCTTCTCCCCAAGATCGCGCGCCAGAATGCAGGCGACCTCATACTCGCGTTGATAGCGCGTGCTGATATCGTGCACGTCGAGCGTCAGCTTCCAGTAGACGCCGCGACGTACCCGATCCGCAAAGGTGCTGAGGTGAATCGCCAAGAAATAGCAAAGTTTTTGTTGCAGCTCCGGGAGATAGAGGCGCGCCTTTTCCACCGCCTCGCGCACGGCACTCACCATGCGGGCATCCATCACCGCGCACAGATCCTCCATCGTTTCGCGCACTGTCTCTCGCGGCAGCACATAGTCTTTGAGCTTTTCCTTGATTTTCCGCTGCAAAAGCTCATTGATTTTTGCACTGTCCAGACCAATGCGCCGCAGCTCCAATACATCGTCCTCAATTGTATGGTAGATCGTATCAAGCTGCCCCGAAACCGTTGGGAGATCGCCCTGCACCGCCTCGTCGAGGATGAGCGGCTGCCGGATGTATGCCGCAATTTCTTCCTCCTGCTTTTTTGTGATGCGGGCGGGTTCCTCATACCTTGCCAGATTGCGGACGCGGACGCTGACCTCCGTACGCCCCTTTGCCACCGAGCGCAGAAACGCATTCGCGCACGCGACGTGGATATCGCTGAGGAGCTGCCCGATATTTCCGGGGCATGGGTAGAGCAGCAGATAGCGCAGCACCTTCTCATCGACGCGGATCACGCGCTGCGTCTGCGCCGCCTCCGCCAAAAAGAAACGCCGTATCATCGCATAGCGCTCCGATGCGGGTCGCTCCGACAGTGCGGGCAGATCGATCATCATGGGAATCCGTCGGCGGAATGTGAGCAGCAGGGCGGACTCGATGTTCTCCGTTGTGGCGGCGATGATGCGGACATTGACACGGATGCTCCGCGTATCCCCGAGGCGGCGAAACTCCCCCTTGTCCAGAATTGAGAACAGGATCTCCTGCCCCTCACTCGGCAGACGGTGCACCTCATCCAAAAATAAAATGCCGCGATCGGCAGACTCCACGAGCCCCGCCTTATCTGCCGCCGCACCGCTGAACGCCCCCCTGCGATAGCCGAACAGCTGCGAGAGGAGGAGCTGTGGATTGTCCGCATAGTCCGCACAGTTGAATACAACAAACTTCGCGTCCGCTCCGATTACGCCCTGCTCCTTTGCGAATGCGTACATACACGTTGCCAGATGGCTCTTGCCAACGCCCGAGGGACCGGTCAGGAGGGTGTGCAGCCCGTTCGGTGGGTAGAGAATCGCGGCTTTTGCCTGATTGATCTGGACATGCAGCCCTTTCTCCTGCCCGATCATCGTGCGGAATGCCTCCGCTTCCTCGCGCCTTGGTGTGGGCGACAGGGCAGGAGAAGACGGTTCCTGCGCATGGGGCGCTGCGGGTGGCAGCGGCTCCGTCTTTGCGACCTCCCGCCGAATCGACGCCGCCGCATAGCGCGAGATCGCATAGCCGCACGCCTGCAATGCAGCAGAAAAGCCGCGCTCTGAGAGCTGCGGCTCCACGTGCAGAATCCGTCGCGCATCGCAGAGGATCGCCGCACTGCGGCGCATGCGGCAGCTTGCGATGCCCGCCTCGCGTCGCAGCGCGACCACGCGCTCGCGCCGAATCCCGAGCTTTTCCGCAAGCTGCTCATCCGTCAGCGGATTTTTCGGATCCTCGTCCGCAAGGATGGACTGCATCTCTACTTTTATTGCGTCCGGCTGCTTCTTCATACGGACCTCTCTTTAGGGAAAACCATAGCGGTTTCAGATGAGCTTTTCAGCGCAGGAAAGAGTTTGCTGCATATACGATGATAATACAGACGAGTACAAACAGATACTCCCGGAACGAACCGACCGTGAACAGGCGGATGCCGGCCTTCTGCGTCGGGAAGAGCAGCGGCACCTTGCCGCAGACGGCATCCTCCGCGATGTGCAGGAGCGCGCCGAGGAACAGCCATGTGAGCACGGAGAAGAACACCGCATCGTAGAAAACCTGATGCGGCACCTGCGTGAGACCCCCGATCAGGGCGAGGTAGAGCATCGGCCAGTGCGACCACCCGCGATGGCGGCTGCGCCACGTGCGCCAGCCGACGCTCTGCGGCGTGCCCTCGACCTTGTCCGGCAGCACCGCGCCGACCGCCGCTGCCGCCGTCAGGAGCGGATCGGCGGTGACCGCGTAGGCAATCGTTCCCGTGAGGGCGATGTGGGAGATCCACTTCATAATGACTCCTCCGAGCTTTTCAGCCGATTCCTCGGGTGTCGAAAATCCTGTTTATGTTGCGGTGGGCGCATTTTCTCCAATCCGCACACGTGCCTCGGCGATCACATCCGCGAGAGTGGCCGCCTCCATCGCGCGTTCCATCGCGCGCTGGATGGCATCGAGGCGGCGGTCGAGGATCGCGTGGATGCTCCGTCCGACGGGACACGCAGGATTCGGATTCCCGTGGAAGCTGAAGAGCGTGTCGTCCCCGATGCTCTCAACCGCGTGGAAGATATCCGCGAGGGTGATCTCCCCGAGGGCGCGCGCGATGTGAGCGCCGCCCTCCCTGCCGCGTGCAACGTGGATGAGTCCCGCCCGGCGCAGCTGCCCGAGGATGCGGCGGATGACGACGGGATGCGCACCGATGCTGCCCGCGAGGCTTTCGCTCGTGGCGGGCTCCTGCCCGCCGTAGAGCTCGACGCAGATGAGGATGTGGATGGCGATGGTGAAGCGGCTTGAGATCTGCATATTGTACCCTCCGTTGTTCTGTATCTGTATCATACAGGAATGCGGCATAAAAATCAACCAAATTTCCCGAAGCCCTATCAAAACGGCAGAAATCTACGATAGAATAGATAGGAAGTATCATGAAAATCAAGGAGGATGACGATGAACATTCAAAGCAGCAGCTATTTGCACCAGGAGAGTCTGCTCCAAAAGATGCTCGCGGCGCAGAAGAAGGGCAAGGCAAGGACGCAGAAGGCGGCACAGCCGCAGAGTGCACCACAGGTTTCGACGGACTATGTCAAGTACGGGGAGTTCTCCCTGCGCTTTACGCCGTCGACGCTGAAATTCTCGCCGCCGGACTGGAGCAAGATCGCCACGAAGCGTGAGCGCGAGATGCCGGACGAGCAGTATCTGGATAAGATGCGCGACTTTGCGCGCAAGGTCTTTGCCGACAACGACGACCATGTGCCGGAGATGCAGCAGTTGTTTCGGGGCTATGTCTCTCCCGTATCGCCCGACCGCAAGGCGATCTACGAGGAGGTCATGACGAAGACGGGCGGCTATATGCCCGCGTCCAGTATGTTCTGGGATCACGAGGGGCGCAAGACGCTGTCCTATGAGTACGACTACGGAACCTACTCCGCGATCACCACGGAGGAGGAGTTTGCACGGGGACGCGAGCTGTCCGCCGCCTATCTGGATGAGATGACGCGCCTCGGCAACCGCTACGGCTTTCATCGGATGGGGAAGATCTCCTTCGATCAGATCAAGAGCGACCTCGCCGCAGAAGAGGCGCAGAAGGGGAAAAACGTCGATATCTCTGCCTAAACAAGAAGCAGTATAAAAAGACAGCCCTGCGAAGCTGAGATTTGCTTCGCAGGGCTGTCTTTTGTGCGTATTTACACAAATGCCTCAACGCGGCGCAGCTGGCGCTGGACATCGACGAGCAGCTTGTAGTGGACGGCGCTCCCCTCCTGCACGAGTTTCTTCACTGTGGGCGGCTGCCAGAGCGAGTGGATGACGGTGCCGCTCTGCAGGGCGACATCGGTGCCGCTCCCGGCGCTCCCGATCAGCGGCCTGCGCGCGATATTGATGTAGCCGAGCCTGCCGCTGCGCTTGCTCACATGCCGCACCATGATCGGGGCGAGCACACAACCGTGCAGGATCGGGAGGATGATGTTGCGCCGCCGCGCAAGCCGGCGCGCCGCATTCCGCCGGATGAGCCGGAGCTCCTTGTCCTCACGTCCCGCGAGACAGGCGAGGACGTATTCGGGGGCGGCGGAGATGGTCATCGCCCTTCCTGTGGCGGTATGGACGACGGTCTCACTGCCGCCGTCCGTGCCTGTGACGGGTATGAGTGCAAGAATGTCCGCCGCTGCGGGCAGTTTCTGCATGAGCATTTCTCTCTTCGTCCGGTTCATTTCGGATCTCCTTTCCTATGGGCGGCTTGCCGCCCTCCTGCCTGCCGTTGGCGGGACGCACAGGCACGAGTTGTGATAAAACAATCACCTGTTCCTTTCTGATTTTGTATTATATAGAAAGAATGTTCGATTGTAAAGAAAAATTTTAGATAAGGCTCCTCCTTTTTGGCTTTTCGGCAGGTATCCATGTGTAACGCGTTTACGGATACCAAGAGAGAAAGGAGTTGATCCATATGGCACGCAGAGATGCAGCGAGCAAGCTCACCCTCAAGGTCATCACGGGGGTCGGTACGGATGGCAAGACCATCTACAGGAACCGCTCGATCAGCGGCATCGCGCCCACGCTCACGGATGCGGACGCACTTGCGGTCGGCAAGGGCTTCGCGGATCTCCAGAAGCACGGACTGAGCCTCGTGATGCGCACGGACTCCGCCGTTCTTGAGGACTGAGCGGGGCACCCGAAATTTGATGGAAAGGAGGAATGATGTATGTCGACGAAGAAGCAGCTGCGCATGACGATGAAGATGTCCGGCGGCAAGGAGCTGACGATGAGCCTCATGGATCCGAAGGACGGACTCACGAAGGCACAGGTCACGACCTGCCTGCAAAACGTCATCGACAAGAAGGCGATTGTCGCAGGTGAGGCATATCCGGTTTCGGTGAAGGATATCGTGATTCAGACGGTGGACACGGAGAAGCTCGCCTGAGGGCGGTCGGGGTTTGCCTCATGCAGGGGGTTGTACGAAGTGAAAACTTCGTGCAGCCCCTTTTTTAGGAATCACTGATAAAATGAAGTCCGTCCGATTGGTGTAGGTTTTTTCGTCCGATTGAGGAGGCAAACCGGACGC
>CALALM010000470.1 GCA_937925565.1 uncultured Centipeda sp. | reverse complement strand
GATGTCCCCGAAGCCAATCTCCGCAGCACGGCTCTCCTGCATCCATGGGCGAATCGTGAAATCGGTCGCGGGGTCAAAGCCGATCAGCTGCACCGCCACCGAGCAGCACCCCGCATGCGCCGAGGCGAGAAAAAACTGTGGTGTTGCCTGGGCGACTCCCGCCATGCCGCGCAGTTCATCCAGATAACGCGCCTCCATATAGAAATGCGCAGGCACGCCCTGTACAAGCACGCCCTCGAGCGCCTGTGCCTCTGCTGCCTCCTTCGGCAGTACCACAACATCTGCCCCAAGCCGCTGCTGAAAACGCATGAGCCCCCCTTGAAGTCCGAGCAGCACCTCGGAGCCGCCGAAGATCACGAGTGCGAGAATTGATACCAGCACTGCAAGTACGGCGAAGCGCGTCGTATTCCTGCGGCAGGTGCGCATAGCAAGCAGATATGCGAAGTTCATCCGTTCTCCCCTTTTTGATAGACATAAATATCAGCAGCAGCAAGCAGCACGTTCAGCAGCGAGAGTACCGTCACCGCCGGCTCCATCACCGTATGGCAGTGCATCGTCTCCATCATGCAGAGATCGATGAGATGATCCGGCACAGCGAATGCCAATACAGAGACCGGAATCACGGCAAGTGAGAGTCCAATCTTGACCTGTGTGCGCGGAATGACAAGGTGCATGACTGCAATCGCGAGCAGTGCCGCCGCAATCCCAATGAGTGCCTGCCCCGCCCAGTGACATGTCATCCACGAGCCGTCGGGGCGCGCCTCACAGGGCGCAAATACTGTCTGTATGCCGACAAAGAAGATAAGATTCAGCACGAGCAGCAGTACGTCCGTGATGCCGCATCTGCGTTTCTTTTCGTTCATGGTAACAACTCCTTCGATGAGATTAATCGTCTCCATATCGTAGCAAAATTAAGAATAGTTTTCAATGATTTTTTCAACAAATACAAAAGGAGCCGCAAATAATTGCGGCTCCGAATTTACGAATGGCAGGGGTAGCTGGACTCGAACCAACGCATGC
>CALALM010000469.1 GCA_937925565.1 uncultured Centipeda sp. | reverse complement strand
GCCCGCCCCGCCGCCGCCGGGGCCCATGTCCACGACCCAGTCGGCGTCGGCGATCACGTCGAGGTCGTGCTCGACGACCACGACCGTCGCGCCGTTCCGCGCGAGGCCGTCGAGCACCCCGAGCAGCGTCCCCACATCGAGCGGGTGCAGGCCGATGGTCGGCTCGTCGAACACGAGGAGCGCGTCGTCCTGGCGTCTGCCGAGCTCACCGGCGAGTTTGAGCCGCTGCGCCTCGCCACCCGAGAGCGCTGGCGTGGCCTCGCCCAACGTGAGATAGCCGAGCCCCAGGTCCATCAGGCGTGCCGCCGTGTGACGGAACGTCTCGCAGATGCTCCGTGCCATCGACACCATATCCGCAGGGACAGTCTTTGGAATCCCCTCTGCCCACACGCAGAGTTTTGTGAGCGTCATGATGCGGCAGACATCCGCGAGAGAGCGTTTGCCGATGCGCGGCGCACGTGCCGTGACAGGAGGGACAGATATCCTGCCGCAGGAATTTCTCCACGCGCTTCATCCCCTTTTCGTCCTTGACCTTCGTGAGCGCGTTCCCCACGGTATAGATGGCGTTGAATTAGGCGAAGTCCATCTTCCCCGCCTCGCCGGTCTTCTGGATCTGGTAGACCATGTACACCTTTTGCGCCGTGAGCTCACGAAACGGCACATTCGTCCACACGCCTAGTTTTTGCGCAATCTCCTGCACCAGCAACCACATAAGCGTCTACCATGGGAGCCCCGCCCCCTCATTAATCGAGATGGAGTCGTCCAGCACCAGCGTCGACTCATCCACTACGCGCACGATGCCCGTATCGCCACACTCTGCACACACGCCGCCATGTGTAGGTGGACAGCATCTTGATGTAGCGCCGCGAGCCCTCCGCGTAGAGCACGCCAAGTGCGAGCGAGGATTTTGCCGAGCCGGAGACGGCCGCAATTCCCATGATCTTGTGCAGCGGTATATCCACGGATATATTTTTCAGATTGCGTACCTGAATCGCCGCGGGGACTTTGTGTCCATACTTCCTCGCTGTACGCATCTTTGCCTCTCATGCCCATACTCTTTTCTATGAGTATAGCATAAAAAACGGCAGTACACCCGCAAAGTTTTTCCCTTACGAAAGTACCGCCGTTTTATCACATCATTAACGTAGGAAACAGCAATATCCACAGGTGAATATGGTATGACCATGATGCCGTAGATTCCCATGTCTCCCGATTCTTTCGTTCCAACCGTCCAAA
>CALALM010000468.1 GCA_937925565.1 uncultured Centipeda sp. | reverse complement strand
TATACCACGGCCGCCGCTCCAGAAAGTGTAGCATAATGGGCCCAAGCGGTAGCGGTAAAAGTACGCTTTTGAAATTAATGATGCGTTTTTACGATCCGCAACAAGGCTGTATTTGCGAGGTCGTAGTGTAGTTGAACACTGTATTTTCACACAGATTACCGCATTAAAAGAGCTTATAGAGGGTGTGAACATTTGTATACAGGATTGTCAGTTTTCGGATTGCAAAATATCTTTGAGTAAGCTTTTTTTTAGACCGAATTGTATGCTTAAATTACAAGACAGCACTTTAACACATTCGGAGTTTATTGATTGCATGTTGACCGATTTACCTAGCCCTGGCGATGCATTTTCAATATGTGTGCTGGAGCATTCAAGTCTCAATAACTGCTCCTTCTCTAATTGTACATTCAAACCGAACGAATATTATACTTTTTGTATACTCATAGATGCAAAAAATCAGTCAAACGTGCATGACAATCTTTTCTTATCCTGCAAAACACTGCTACGTAGTAGTACTGGTTATCTCCTCAGTTTAGAGCATTCAACACAGGAAAACAATGAATTCCAAGATTGTGTTTGTCATAAACTAATCGTCGAACGATAACCAACACGGAGAGGAAGCATTATGGAAACAATCGCCCAACTTCAAAGCAAATTACAGGAGGCAGCAGATCTGCTTGCCTCTGTGAGCCGTGAACTCGATGCGCACCGAAATGCGGGCGCGGCGGCAGAGAGCTTCGACTTTGCCCGTCTGCGCTGTGATGCGGAGAACCATCCCTATACGGGGCATCCCGCCGCACGCAGCTCCATGCCCGAGCTGTACTATCTGCTCCTCATGACTATCCTCACCTCCGCCGAGGCAAAGGAAGCGCAGTGGCTCCACCTCTACCGCATCGCAAAGGGCGCGGACTACGCACAGGATGTGCATGACCTCCTGCCCGCCGCACACGCTATGACAGATGCGCGGATGGTTGAGTGCATCGAGTGCATTCGCCGCGACAATCTTACACGCGCATTCCTGCTCGACGCGATGATTCTCACGCTCCTGCGCGAGGAAGAGGACACTTCTCTGCTTGAGTATATTGCAGGACTGGCTGCGCTGATGAATGTGTCCCAGAAAAAAATTACCCGTATTATACAGACGGCAAAGTGCATTGTTGAACAGGATACTGAACACTACTTTGATCTGATTGCACAGACATCCGTACTTGCAAAGGAAAGTGCTCTCTACTTCCATCAAATCACAGATGACATCAACATCAAGTTCGACAGTGCCCCCAACAGGGATACAAAACATTTAATTCTGACAGGTATATCAAAAAAAGACGCACATATCAATCTCGACGAATGGAAGGCAAAACGCATTTCGTTCGTGATGTGTGACTTCGAGAATATGACATTCAAGAGCAATCAGAAACACGTCGACTTCCTCGGATGCACACTCAAGGGGATCTATCATGTGTGCTGTATATCCATAAATAAGGGTACGATAAGGGATTGTATTTTTAATGACTGCAAGGCAGATGCAAAATCTCCTGTGATTCGTCTGTCCAATGTCGAAGTATCAAATACAGAGTTTACACATTGCTTTAGCGATGATGCTAATGTAAAATGTCTGTTCCAAATGGATCAGACGACAATGACAGGATGTCGATTCACATATTGCAATAGGCATGGCGGCACATCATCTGCTGCCGGAATCGTTCAGGCAACGAACAATTCTGCCTTACAAAATTGTCTGTTTGAGTGTTGTAGCGTAGAGAATGCAACTGCACTCTCTGAAATAGTAAAATGGTATAAACCATTAGAATCGGGACAGTCAAGTAGAAAAGCTCCCACATCTTCCATCCTTCTCCTACGCAACTCAACGCAAAAGAACAACACCTTTCAAAACTGTACAGGTGAAAAAACACAGCAAATGTGATAATCGCTCTGCGATCCAATTATTTAGGAGGTCATTATGTCCATTGAATTCAGTGCCGTCAAGGAACAGGAACGTCATATCAACGTCCTTCTCAGTGAGGTCTATCCCTCCGTCATCACAGAACTCGTGCCCCACTCAGAGGAAGCGGCGAACGGTGTGCGTGCTCTTGCTGATGAGCTGCGGCGGCAGTGGCAGGACTTTGCACGCACCGACCGCAAGTTGAATATCGCCGTTGTTGGACGTGTCAAGGCGGGCAAATCCACCTTTTTGAACACGGTCATCTTTGGTGGGCGGCAGGTGCTCCCGCAGGCATTCACGCCCAAGACTGCAAGCCTTACGAAGATCGAATATGCGCCGGGGAATGCCATCGAGGTTGAGTTCTACACCCCCGACGAGTGGCGGCAGATGGAGGACGAGGCACGTTCGAGCGCAGGTACAGACACCGTGCGCATGGCAAAGGAACTGGTCGAGGCAGTGCGCACCAGCGGCATCGCCGTCTCCTCTATTCTCGCCGAGGGAACAATCCGCCGCACATTTTCCTCCGAGGAGGAACTTGCCGATGCGCTCGATCAGTATACGGGCGCGGATGGAGACTACACGCCCCTTGTCAAATGCGTGACCCTCTATCAGAACAATCCCGATCTTGAGGGCATCTCCATCGTCGACACCCCGGGGCTGAACGATCCTGTTATCTCACGCACACAGCGGACGCGTGACTTCCTTGCAAGCTGCGACGTGGTCTTCTTCCTCAGCCCCGCTTCTCAGTTCCTTGACGCGGGTGATGTCGAGCTGCTCCAAAATCAGCTGCCGACAAAGGGGGTAGCACGTCTCTGTCTGCTTGTCAGCCGGTTCGATGACGGGCTGATGGATGCCATCTATGATGCCGACAGTCTTGCCGAGGCGGCAAGTGATACCAAGAAGCGGCTTGCCCAACACGCAAAGAAAATTTTCCGTAAGGAAGCAGAACGACACACGGGGGCGGGCGATGCGACACGAGCCGCCATTTTCCGCAACTGTGAGGATCCTCTCTTCCTCTCGTCCCTGCTCCACAACATGATCGAAAAAAGCCCTGCCGACTATACGGAAATCGAGCGAAAGCGCGCCAACGATCTGAACGAGTACGGTGATTTTCAGCAGCAGCTTCCTGAACTCGGTGATCTAAGCCCAATTGAGAACGAGTTGACATCGTGCATCGCAGAGAAGGATGCAACCCTGCTCCAGAAAATCGTGGACTTTGTTCCCCGCTCCAAGGATGCCCTGCATAATTTTATCAAAAACGAGCAGACCGAGACGAATCGTCATATCGACCTGCTCACCACAGGGGACGGCGCATCTCTCGAACAGGAACGTCGCCGTATGGAGCAACGCATTCACGAGATTGAGGCGCGTCTCGCGGAGTATTTTGGAACGATTACAACGAAGATGGAGCGTGCAAAAATCGACCTCCTGCGTGTCCTGCGGGAGGACAGTCGGGAGTACGGCACGATTGCGACGAAAACAGGGAGTGAATTTGTAGAGCGAACGCGCAGGGTTAGCACATCCCACTGGTACAATCCATTCAGTTGGGGAACCTACAAGGAGGTTGATGCCTCCTATACACGCTCTTACTCCTATTTGGATGTCAACGATGCGCTTGAAAACATCCGCCACTTCGGGCTTGAGGCCAGCTCCTCCATTGAACGCGCGTTTGCGGACAGCATTGAGCTAAAATCGCTGAAACAGCAGCTTCTGCGTCTCGTGGTGGACAATTTCGATGCAGGGGCAGAGGACTATGACCCCGCCTATTTCCGTCTGCTTGCAGAACGCTCTCTGAACAACATCGAGCTGCCTGTCATTCACATCAATGTGGACGGCTATCTGAGCAGTCTCGCGGGCAAGTGGTCGGGAGAGGTGCGCGATGCCTCTGATCGCAGTGCCCTGCAAGCCGCGCTTGGACACGCCATCAGCCAGCTGTTCGACAACATCAGCGCACGATTTAGCGAGGAAGTGCCACGTCTTAAATCACACCTTGACACCATCCGAGATGACTTCAGCAGTGACCTTCTCCGCAATATGAACACTGAGTACGAGAAACTGCAAGAGAGCTGTGCCGACAAGGAGCGCAGTATCAAGAGGCTAAAAGCGTATGCAGCTGTGTTGGAGGATTTAGAGAAGCGCATGTGACGCCGTTCTCCCCAACGATATACAGCCCAGCCGAACGTTCACGGCTGGGCTGTTGCTGTATTATAATATTGTGTTTGTAATGGTTCTGTGAGATATTTTTCCTGCATCAACGCTACTCGACAGATGCATCTTGCAACGCAAGAATTTCTGTTCGCTTCAAGCCGCTCGACTTCTCAATCACCTCAAGAGGTACGTTCAAGGAGATCAAAGAACGCGCCATATCAAGCATCCTACGCTTTCCTTCAAGGAGTCCCTCCATACGCCCCTCTTCCAATTTCTTCTCTCCAAATTTCTCCATCAGTTCACACATGGCATTTACCCCCTCTGCTTCTGCCTTAAAGTAATCTACTCTCTGAGCGAGCTCTTTATAATTCATCTGCTCCGGACGCTCGCAGAAAAAATCCTGCATCAGCCGCCCAAGCGGCGTATCTTCACGGTTCGATCCGTTGACGTAAAGGATATGTGCTCCATCATCAAATGGTCGCTGAAGTTCTTGGACGATCCGCTCCACATGATAAAGTGGATAACCTGCTCCATAGATGTCGTTTTCCGTGATGAAGATCACCCATGTCTCTGGAAGTGCCGAGAACTCTGCTCCTCGTGCCAGTTCCCGTGAATCCATCATGCTGCTGTTGTAGCGTGCCCGACGCGGAGCTGCTCCTTCATTCGCCCGTTGGACTTCGCAATCGTAGAGCTTTCCCTCGCTGTCTTCTGCCAACACGTCAAAGCGCACACCGCGACCGTAGAGATTGTCCGCGCTCTGCTGTGTGACGACATGCTTCACAACGAGATCGTCGCGTCCAAAGAAGATACGCAGTAGAAGCTGCATTCCTTCAGTATAGTTGTCAAAACACACGTTGAAAAACGTATCGTCAATCAGACGAAATTTCTGAATCAGTACGCCATATTCCGCAGGAATGTCCTTCTTGATAATTCTCACTGCCTCGCTATCCTCCTCATCTTGTTCTACTATCATAGTATGCACTGCAACAAACATTGTCAAGGCTGAAAATTTCGCCGAAACTTCAAGGCAAATTGCAAGTTAAATTGTCGCAAAGATCACGTTAAACTTTTAGGGAATTATAGGAAGCACTGATAAATTCAGCACCGCCATCTTAGCGCATCTTTTTTGCCCGCT
>CALALM010000467.1 GCA_937925565.1 uncultured Centipeda sp. | reverse complement strand
TTCTTTGAAACGCCTTGCAGCGGCGTCTCTTTTTGCGTTGGCAATAAATTTTCATACGCCGGTAATCCATGCGATGCCGCCGATTCTTCCGTACAGCGAGGTCACGGCGGGCATGCAAGGGACGGCATATACGGTGCTCGACACCTCGGGGGAGATTCGTTCTTTTCCTGTTGAAATCCTTGGTGCGATGGAGGGAGGAAAGGGCTCTCAGCGTATGATTATGGCGCGGACGAGCGGCGAATTTATCGAGCATGTCGGCGGAGTACTCCAAGGGATGAGCGGAAGTCCGATCTATGTGGGCGACCGTCTCGTCGGTGCGCTTGCAGCGGGGCTGAAGGATCTCAGTCCCTACACGTTCTTCATCACGCCGATCGAGGATATGACACCGCTCTGGTCGATGCCGGACACGAAGAATCAGACGAGTATTGATACGGTCGATATCGTGAAGGAGATCGAGGAGCGTAAGAAGGCAGACGAGAAGCGCCGTCTGCGCGAGCGCGAGAAGGCGTTTGCAAAGATGTCGCAGGAGGAGCGCGAGGCGGAGTGGCGCGATATGATCGCGGCTCTGAACGGTGAAAAGACGGAGGCTGAGGGAGATCAGCCGACAGAGAAAAATACAGAGGCCGAGTCTGAGGCAACGCATGACGAGGCGTCCTCGGACAAGGCAGATGCACATACAAGTACTGCCGAGGAGAAGGCGTATTTCTTCACGCGCGGGTTCAATGCGGCGGGACTCCGCTATCTGCAGGACAAGATGCCAATGAACGGCGTTTCCCTGCTTCCGCTCGGCGGTTCCGGCGCAAATACGCAGATCCATACGCGCTATGATGCGACTCTTGCGGGCGGACAGCCCGTCGGTGTGGCGCTTGTCTATGGCGATTTCAGCATCGGTGCGACGGGCACGGTGACGGCAGTCGACGGCAAGAAGGTCGTGGCGTTCGGGCATTCCTTCATGCACAAGGGAAATGTCAACTACTTCATGACGGATGCGGATGTCATCGGGACGATCGCAGGGCAGAGCAACGGTGTGAAGATCGCAAACATCGGCAGCGTGATCGGGCGCGTCAATCAGGACCGTGAGACGGGGATTGCAGGCGTCCTTGGGACATTCCCGACGTCGGTGCCTATGCAGATCCATGTGAAGGACAATACGCTCGGGACGGAGGAGACGTTTGGCGCGCAGATTGCCTATGATGAGGACTTCCTGCCGATTCTTTCGGGCAGCGTTGCCTATGCGGCGATGAGCCGTGTTTCGGATGCGCTCGGCAGCAGCACGGCGCGCATTCGCTTTGCCATTCGTACGAATGCCTACGACGGCGGTCTTTTCGAGCGCCGCAATATGTATTACAGTGCGGCGGATGTCGGTCAGGTCGCCGTGGCAGAGCTCCTGCAGGCGGTGAATCTGATCGTGACGAACTCAGAGAAGGAGTCCGATGTCATTGATGTCAATGTGGATGTGGAGCTGGACGGCGAGCGGAAGACGGCACTCCTCGTCTCGGCAACGCCGGACAAGATGACGGTGAAACCCGGTGAGACGGTGACGTTCAAGACAACGATCCGTCCCTATCGGAAGGCGGAGGAGACGCTCTCCATTCCTTACAAGGTACCAAAGGCGCAGCCGGCGGGGACGCTGAACCTCGATATCCGTGGAGGCGGCTTTGTGCCTGTGAATCCGCTGATGCTTCTTGCACAGGCGGGCCTTGAGGTGCCCGACGATGAGGAGAAGTTCAAGTCGACGAGCGACCGTCTGCGTGAGCTCGCGGAACAGGGACAGAACAACGAGATCATCATTGCTCCGGGCGCCGCTCCTGCACCGACCTCCGAGAAGGAGATGAAAAAGCGCATGAAGGCGGCGGCAAAGGCATCGGCGCACGCGGCACAGAATGAGCCGGAGAAGCGCGTGACCCTTCTCGCCGATCCGAAGAAGAAGGAAGAGAAAGAGAAGTTCTTCGCACCATATGTGATTGAGAATGTGATACACGCAACGCTAAAGGTAGAGGAATAGGGGAACGACGAATGGAACAACTGGTGATTCACGGGGGCAATCCACTGCGCGGCCGCGTGAAAATCGGTGGAGCGAAAAACGCAGTGCTGCCGATCATCGCGGCGGCCCTTCTCGGCAGTCGGGGGGTGAGTGTGCTCGACGATGTACCGGCACTCGAGGATGTCTATACAATCTCCTCGGTACTGCGCTCGCTCGGGGTGAAGGCGGACTACTCTGCTGCAGAGCATCGGCTGACGATCGACGCGTCGAAGATCGAGACACTTGCAGCGCCCTATGAGCTGGTACGCAAGATGCGCGCCTCGTTTCTCATCATGGGCCCCCTGCTTGCGCGAGAGGGGCGCGCAGAGATCTCTCTGCCGGGCGGCTGCGCGATCGGGACGCGTCCCATTGACCTGCATTTGAAGGGGTTTGAGGCACTGGGCGCAAACATTGAGATCACACAAGGCGCGATTCACGCCTCTGCGCCGAACGGGCTGAAGGGCGCGCGCATCTATTTCGACTTCCCGAGCGTGGGAGCGACGGAGAACGTGATGATGGCGGCATCCTGTGCTGAGGGGCAGACGATCCTCGAGAATCCCGCGCTCGAGCCGGAGATCGTCGATCTCGCAAACTATCTGAACGTTATGGGGGCGCACATCCGCGGTGCGGGAACGAATCAGATCAAGATTGACGGTGTGCCGCAGCTCTCGGCGGCGGACTATACAATCATCCCTGACCGCATCGAGGCGGGGACGTACATGGTTGCGGCGGCGATGACGCGCGGCGATGTCTTTATCGAAAATGCGATCAGCGAGCACCTGAAGCCTGTTGTGGCAAAGCTCACAGAGGCGGGGGCACAGATCGAGGAGGACATCGCAGGCATCCGCGTGCGTGCGGATGGGAAGATGAAGGCAATCGACCTAAAAACAATGCCGTATCCCGGCTTTCCAACGGATATGCAGGCGCAGTTCATGGCACTGCTTACCCTTGCGGAGGGAACGAGTGTTGTGACGGAGACGGTGTTCGAGAACCGCTTTATGCACGTTGAGGAGCTCGTGCGCATGGGGGCGCAAATCCGTGTAGACGGGCGGACGGCGACGGTCGAGGGCGGACAGCGCTTGACGGGTGTTGCCGTGCGTGCGACGGATCTGCGTGCGGGTGCCGCGATGGTGCTTGCAGGCCTCGTGGCAGACGGCGAGACGCGCGTCGGCTACATCCATCACATTGACCGCGGATACGATGATCTCGTGGCAAAGCTCGTTGCACTCGGTGCGGACATCAGCCGCGTTGAGGCGGAATGCAACGAGGATGAAAAATCACTTGCATAAATAGGATTTATGCGATAGAATTGAAAGACAAGACCGATTGAGGAGGAATGAGTCATGAAGCATATCAAGACGGTCAATAAGCCGACGATGCAGTCCACGCTCTACACGGGCGGCTGCGGCGAATGTCAGGCGTCCTGCCAGTCTGCCTGCAAGACTTCCTGCACGGTGGGCAACCAGCCCTGCGCGAAGTAAGACGGGGGAATCGGCGCAGCCCTTCTCGCTTGCGAGAGGGGCTTTTTCTGTGTATTTTGTCATGCATACGCTACGCAGACGCTTAGCTGCGTTTTCCTGCTTGTTCCACTAGGGCTTGCTTAGGCGTACTGCATTTCCAAGAGTGTTTACGAAGGAGAAGAAATGAAAGTCCGAACGCATAAGTTCAAACAGAACGGTATGCACATCCTTGTCGATGTGAACAGCGGCGCAGTTCATGTGATCGACGAGATGATCTACGATATGATGGATGATTTCGATGGGACGAATGACGAGGCGGTCATTGCGCGCCTTGCGGGGCGTTATCCCGGGAGTGAGCTGCGCGAGGCGTGTGGGGAACTGCACGAGCTGATGGCGGCGGGCGCACTCTTTGCGCCCGACATCGACGTACCGCCGACGTTCAAGTCGCGCGGGCTCGTGAAGTCGCTGTGCCTGATGGTGGCGCAGGACTGTAATCTGCGCTGCAAGTACTGCTTCGGCGACGGCGGCAGCTACGGCGGGCATCGGGCGATCATGAGCCCCGAGGTCGGACGCGCGGCGGTGGACTTCATCATCAATGGCTGCGGCCCGCGGAAGCACTGCGAGATCGACTTTTTCGGCGGTGAGCCGTTGATGAATCTCGGCACAGTGAAGGAGGTCACGGCGTACGTCCGCAGGCGTGAGCAGGAGACGGGAAAGGAGTTCAAGCTGACGCTCACGACAAACGGCATGCTCCTCTCAGATAAGAATATCACGTGGCTGAACGACAACAACATCTCGGTTGTACTTTCCTCGGATGGGCGGCGCGAGGTGCACGATGCCATGCGCCCCGATGTGCGCGGCAACGGCTCATATGATGTCGTGATGAGAAACTTCAAGAAGCTCGTCGATGCGCGCCATGGGAACGACTACTACCTGCGTGGCACATATACACGTGAGAATCTGGACTTTACGAAGGACGTGCTCGCGATGAACGAGGCGGGCTTTGACATCCTCTCGATGGAGCCGGTCGTGCTCAAGGACAGTCCGCTCGGCTTTACGGAGGAAGATCTGCCGCGTATCTTCGCCGAGTACGATCATCTGACCGAAACGTATCTCAGCCGCGTGCGCGCGGGAAAGGGGTTCTTCTTCTTCCACTTCAATA
>CALALM010000466.1 GCA_937925565.1 uncultured Centipeda sp. | reverse complement strand
CACATCGTCGATCATGTCCTTGATGATCCACGGGACGTAAAGATTCGCTGCTGAGGCGAGGATGATACATACGATTGCAAGCGCGAATTTCTTCACGTACGGTCGCATGTAAGCAAGCAGTCTCGTATAGTTCTTCATAGCTCTCCTGTTGGAAAATATATTACGCGCGTTTCGCGAGCGCCAGAATCTTTTCTGCCACACGGCGCGCCGCATGAGGCTCGCCGAGCAGGGCGACGGCACGTGCAAGGCGCTCCGTCACATAGACACGGTCCGCACCGTCCGCAATGATCCTCTCCATCGCCTCTGCAATACGCTCCGGCTGCACAGCATCCTGCAACAGCTCTGTTTCAAATGTTTCCCCGACGAGAATGTTGGGCAACGAAAAACGTGGTACGTCGACAAGCAGACGTCCGATGAGATAGGAAAGCGTGGACATGCGGTAAAGGACAACGGCGGGCAGCCCCATAATCGCCGCCTCCATGACGACCGTCCCCGACGCCGCGATTGCCGCTCGCGCAATCCCCATAAGCGCATAGCGCGCATCATATGCAAGTGTGACATCCACAGATGATGCGGCAAGATGCCGCCCGATCTGCGTGACATCCACCCCACCCGCCACGGGCAGGAAGAAGCGACGCGCAGAATCCTTTGCCGCGAGGATCTTGGCCGCGCCGAGCATGGGCGGGAGCAGACGCTCAATCTCCTCACGACGGCTGCCCGGCATCAGGAGGATCGGCACATCTTCCGCACCGATGCCAAAATGTATGCGCGCCTCCTCCGGCTCCATCTCGGCATGCACCGTATCGATCAGCGGATTGCCGACGAAGGAGATGTTCGCGCCCGCCTCCTCATAGGGCGGAAGCTCATGCGGAAAGATCGCGACGATTTCATCCGCGAGCGCGGCACAGGACTTCGCACGTCCCTTGCGCCACGCCCACGCAGAAGGCGGAATATAAGAAAAAACGGGGATTCCCCGCTCTTTCGCCCGCGCCGCGAGCCGCCAGTTAAAGTCCGGATAGTCGATGATGACAAGCACATCCGGATGCTCCTCCTCCATGAGCCGCGTGAGGTCATTGAGGAGAGCATAGATGCGTCGGAGGTTCAAGAGAACCGCCGAGATTCCCATAACATTGTAGTCAACATAGTTCTGACGAAGGACAACACCCGCCGTCTCCATGCGCTCCCCGCCAAAGCCGATGAGGGAGACGGATGGATCAAGCGCCCGCAGCTCACGCGCGAGCGCCGCCCCATGAAGATCACCAGAGGTCTCCCCCGCCGAAAGCATAATTTTCAAGTGGGCAAGACCTCCTCAAACATGACAAATAACGAGCACACTACGAATGCAGCCGGCATTCGTTAGAAGCGCCCCCATCGGCGCTACGCGCCTAAAGGAAGCACTGATAAATTCAGCACCGCCATCTTGACGTATCTTTTTTGCCCG
>CALALM010000465.1 GCA_937925565.1 uncultured Centipeda sp. | reverse complement strand
CGTGTCATGGGGGTCGACGGTCGCCTATGTGGTCAGCCTTTTTGCTGTCTTTGCATTTGTCGTTATCCTCGCCTACTTTGTGGCGCGTGCATTTGGTAAGAGCTCCATGCAGCGGCTTGCGGCACGCGGGGGACAGATTTATTTGCAGTTACCGCTTGGACCGAATCGCTCGGTCTGTGTTGTGGAGCTTTTCGGACGCGTTTTTGTTCTGGGCGTCACCGATGCGAATGTTCATCTGATCACGGAGATTGATGATCCGGAGACCGTAGAGGAAATTCGCACATCGGAACCGACCGGAGGCGTGTTTCAGGAGCAGTTCGGCTCTTTGTCGGACTTCGTTCAAAAAATACCGCCGCTTTTCCGAAAGTGAAGGCGCGGGAGAGAAATGGGGGGACGGGATTGGAGCGCAAAATACTTGTTTTGGGGAGTGCGGCGCTCCTCCTGCTCTTGGGCATGGGACACGTATCGGCGGCTCCGCTGATTCCTACGGTCAGCCTTGGTGTAGGGACATCGGAGAATCCGCAGGATGTGGCGACGACGATGCAGCTGCTTGCCGTTTTGACGGTCGTTTCGCTGGCACCTGCGATCCTCGTGATGACGACATCCTTTGTCCGTATTGTGGTGGTCATTGGCTTTTTACGCAATGCACTGTCGACGCAGAATGTACCGCCGAATCAAATTGTCATTGCACTGTCACTCTTTCTGTCATTCTACATTATGGCACCTTATTGGGGACAGGCGAACGAGAATGGGATTCAACCCTATCTTGCAGGGCAGATTTCGCAGGAACAGGCACTTGAGAATATTGTTGACCCGATGCGTGAGTTCATGTTCCGCCAGACGCGGGAATCTGATCTTGCGCTCTTTGTCAATCTTTCGGATGCCCCGCGACCGGAGGGACCCGAGGATGTGTCTACGTTTACACTCATTCCTGCGTTTATCATCAGTGAGCTCAAGACGGCATTTCAGATCGGTTTTATGATCTACATCCCATTCATCGTCATTGACATGATTGTCGCAAGTACGCTCATGTCCATGGGCATGATGATGCTGCCGCCGGTTATGATCTCACTTCCGTTCAAGATTCTGCTCTTTGTCATGGTTGACGGGTGGCATCTGCTGATCCAGTCGCTCATCATGAGTTTCCGTTAGCGGGGAGGCGAAGCGATGTCCGGAGATTTGGTCATCCAACTCGCCCAGGAGGCACTTATGATTGTGCTTCTGGTCTCCGCGCCGATGCTGGGACTTGGGCTTATTGTGGGTCTTCTGGTGGCGGTTTTTCAGGCGACCACATCAATTCAGGAGCAGACGCTTGCATTCATTCCGAAGATCATTGCGGTCTTTGTTGCCATTTTGATTTTTGGACCATGGATGCTGCGTATTATGGTCGAATATGTGTCGAATGTGTTTATCAATCTGCCGATGTATTTGCGCTGAAAGGGGCGGCCGTGCATGGATCTGTATGAGCTGCTGCAAGGGCATATTGCTGTTTTTTTGCTGACACTCACGCGTATCAGCGGCATCTTTATCGTGTCGCCCTTCTTCGGCAGTATGAATATTTCCGTGTATTTTCGCGTGGGATTGGCGCTCGCCATGACAGTTATGCTCTTTCCCGTCATCGACAGGCTGGGACCTGTGGCGGCACCCGAGACGATTATTATGTTTGCCGTCACTGCAATCGGTGAGCTCTTCATTGGATGGTTGATCGGATTTGTGGCATATATCTCCTTTGCTGCCATCACGATGGCGGGCAAGGTCATGGATATGCAGGTGGGATTTGCCATTGTCAATGTTGTGGATCCGACTTCCGGTCAGCAGATACCGCTCATCGGAAGTTTTCTTTATAATTTGGCGGTCATTATTCTCTTGGTTACAAACGGTCACCATATGATTATCGCTGCGCTCGTGGAGAGTTTTCGCGTGGTACCTCTTGCGGGGATGGAGCCCAATATCTCGATGGCACTTCTCATCGCGAATTTTACAAGTGGGATCTTCCTCACGGGGATGAAGATTGCGATGCCCATCACCTTTGCGATTCTGCTCACGAATGTGGGGCTTGGTATCCTTGCCCGTACAATGCCACAGATGAACATCTTTGTCGTCGGCATTCCCATGCAGCTGATGATCGGCATAACCATTCTGTCGATGGTCATTCCATTCTATGTCTTATTCCTGGATGTGCTATTCAATGAAATGTATGGAAATATATCACTCGCGGTACGCGCCCTTCAATAGGCGTGCATTCGTCTTTGACCTCCAGCGTTTCGCGGGTGAAAAGACAGAGGAACCGACGGCGAAGAAGCGCGCCGATGCGCGCAAGAAGGGGCAGGTCGCCCGCAGTCAGGAGCTGAACAGCGCGTTTGTGCTGCTCGTCGGCTTTTTCGGGCTCAAACTCCTGTGGGACTCCATCTACGGCACCATTGCGACCTATACGACCTATGTGTTCACAAATCTGAACCAGACGGTCGATACAGAGAATATCCTCCATATCTTCATTGGGATTGTTATCATCCTGGCGAAGACCGCATTTCCCATCATGATCTTCATCATGCTCATCGGTCTCGCAATCAACTTCTTTCAGGTGGGGCTGAACTTCAATACCGAATCCATCGAGTTCAAGCTCGACAAGCTCAACCCCATCAATGGCTTTGGACGTATTTTCTCGAAGCGTTCGCTTGTCGAGCTGGTGAAGTCCTTTTTCAAGATTCTTGTCATCGGCTTCTTCCTCTATCGCTTCATTCATGAACAGATTCTTGCAATGCCGCAGTTCATGTTCTTTGATCTGACGACGAGTCTTGCACTTGTTGCGGAGATCATCTTTCAGATGGCGTTTATCGTTATCGGCGTCATTATGATCATGGCGGTTATGGACTACGGTTACCAGAAATGGCAGACAACGCAGGATCTCAAGATGTCCAAGCAGGAAGTCAAGGACGAGATGAAGCAGACGGAGGGTGATCCGCAGATCAAGGGCAAGATTCGCCAGAAACAGCGGCAGATGGCAATGGCGCGCATGATGAAGGAAGTCCCGAAGGCGGACGTTATCATCACAAACCCAACCCATTATGCTGTGGCACTCTCCTATGAACAGGGGATGACCGCCCCGGTGGTCATTGCGAAGGGACAGGATCTCGTGGCGCAGCGCATCAAGGAGATTGGTCGTGAGGCGCGCGTGCCGATCATCGAGAACAAGCCGCTCGCGCGCACGCTCTATGCAGCCGTTCAGGTTGGCGATAGCGTGCCGCAGGAACTCTATCAGGCAGTTGCCGAGGTGCTTGCCTATGTCTACCGACTGAAGCACGGGCGACGCGGAGCCTGAGAAAGAGGAACGCTTTTCGCCAAATCATGACAGAGGTCTTGTTTAATATTTGACGTACCTCTGATGTTTGGTATAATATTTAGAGGGTATGTGTAAAATTTGTCTGCAAAGGGAACGAGGGAGTGAGTGAGAGTATGGCAGTACCGCAGTCCGGCAGTGTAAATCCTCTTGCATCCGGTAATCTCATACAACGATACAGTGATGTCCTCATTGCCGTCGCTATCGTAACAATCGTCATCATGATGATTATTCCGCTGCCGACGATATTGCTGGATGTGCTGATCTGTCTGAATATCACGATTGCACTGCTTGTTGTGATGTCGGCAATCTACAATGTGGAGGCGTTGGATCTATCGGTCTTTCCCTCCCTGCTTCTGATTACAACACTGTTTCGACTGGCACTGAATATCTCCTCGACGCGACTCATCCTCCTGGACGGCTATGCCGGGGAGGTTATTACCGCGTTCGGCAACTTTGTTGTCGGCGGTAACGCCGTGGTCGGGTTCATCGTGTTCGTCATCCTCGTCATCGTCAACTTCATCGTCATCACGAAGGGCTCGGAGCGTGTCGCAGAGGTTTCGGCACGATTCACCCTCGACGCGATGCCGGGCAAACAGATGGCAATTGACGCCGACCTCAATCAGGGGGCGATCACGGACGCAGAGGCGAAACGTCGTCGCGAAAAGGTGCAGCGTGAGTCCGACTTCTTCGGTGCGATGGATGGTGCCTCAAAGTTCGTCAAGGGGGATGCGATTGCCGCGATTGTCATCATGATCATCAATATCAGCGGCGGTTTTGTCATCGGTATGCTTCAGCGTGATATGGATGCCTCGCAGGCGCTCCAGACCTATACTCTGCTGACGGTCGGTGAAGGTCTTGTGGCACAGATTCCTGCGCTCCTCATCTCAACGGCAACCGGTATCATTGTCACACGTTCGGCAGCAGAGGGAAATCTTGGCAGCGACCTCGTCAAGCAGCTCTTTAAGAATGCCCGCATCTTTATGATTCTCACGGGCGTACTTCTCTTCCTCGCCATCATGCCGGGACTGCCGGGCGTGCCGTTTACCGTGCTCGCTGCGATCTGTGGTCTCATTGCGTGGAACCTGTATCGCGGTCAGGCGGCGGAGCAGGAAGTGCAGCAGGTCGAACAAAAGGCAAAGGCGAAGAAGGAGGCAACGACTCCGGAAAACATTGTCTCGCTGCTTCAGGTTGACCCGATGGAGCTCGAAATCGGCTACAGCCTTATCCCGCTTGTCGATACGGGACAGGGCGGCGATCTGCTGGACCGCATCGTTATGATTCGGCGTCAGTGTGCTTTGGAACTCGGTCTTGTTGTGCCGACCATCCGCATCCGTGACAATATACAGATCAAGCCGAATGCCTATATCATCAAACTCAAAGGCATTGAAATCGCGCGCGGTGAGCTCATGCTCGACCACTATCTCGCGATGAACTCGGGAACGGTGTTCGAGGAGGTTCCGGGCATCGAGACGACGGAGCCGGCATTTGGTCTGCCTGCACTCTGGATCTCGGAGAACGAGCGTGAGCAGGCGGAACTGAACGGTTACACTGTGGTCGACGCGGTTTCCGTGCTCGCAACCCATCTCACGGAGATCATCAAGCAGCATGCGGCTGAGATCCTCGGTCGTCAGGAGACGCAGAACCTCCTTGATAATCTGCAGAAGACCAACGGTGCGCTCGTGGATGAGGTCGTTCCGAACCTTCTCAGTGTGGGCGAGGTGCAGAAGGTGCTTGCAAATCTCCTGCATGAACGCATCTCCATTCGCGATATGAGTACAATCCTGGAGGTGCTTGCCGATTACGGTGCTGCGACCAAGGATACGGATATCCTGACCGAGTATGTGCGTCATGCGATGGCACGCCACATCACGCAGCAGAATGTCCAGAATGGTGTCCTGCCCTGTATCACGCTCGATCCTGCGATCGAAAACAAGATTGCGGGCAGTGTGCAGCGGACGGAGCACGGTTCCTATGTCAGCCTCGATCCGGACTCCATGCAGAAGCTGCTGACGGCATTGCAGGAGGAACTGAAGAAGCTGACCGATCAGGGCTATCAGCCGATTGTGCTCACGAGCCCGACGGTTCGTCCCTATTTCCGCAATCTTGTCGAACGCTCCATACCGGGGCTCATTGTGCTCTCCCATGCGGAGATTGAACAGAATGTTGAGATCCAGATCCTTGGGGTGGTGAGAATCTAAGTGCAGGTCAAAACGGTACGTGCTTCCTCCGTAAAGGAGGCAATGGAACAGATCAAGGATGAACTTGGCAGCGATGCCGTACTCCTTCATACAAAAAAATATCGGGAGGGAGGTGTCCTCGGTGGCGAGGAAATGATCGAGGTGACTGCCGCTGTCGATGAGACACAGGCGCGTGTGCCGCGCTCTTCCTCTGCCTATGTTCCGCCGACGGCGCCGATTCTTCCCTCCAACGTGCTCAACCAATATCGGATGACAGAGTCCATGCCGATGGAGGGGGCGACGGCAATCCCTGCCCGCAGCGTCCTGCCGGCATACGAAGCTTATACTGCGGGGGGGGCAACATTGGAGCCCTACGCTACCGCCTCTACGGTTCCTTATCCAGCGGAACCGTATGCCATGCCGGCGACAGCCGTTGCCTCTCCACAGCCGCCCACGGCGCCCTATGCTGTGCCGTCGGGTGCGGCGGAACAGTCACCTGTACCCGCCGCACCGAAGGTGTCGCCGGAAACGCCGCCTACCCCGCCGACACATGATGGTTCGGCGGAGCGGATTCGTCTTCTGGAAGACGAACTCGCACAGATGAAGACGATGCTCGCATCCATGATGGCGGCGAATCAGCCGAAGGAAACGATCTCCATACAGGATGCCCTGCGTCGTCAGGATGTGCGTGAAGGGCTTTGCGCGGATTTTGCCGGCAAGGTTCCCATTGCCGATGTGAATATGGACAGTCTTGACCCGCGTGCGTCGAGCGTTCTTGCCTCATATCTGTCCCGGGTAATGAAATTTGCCGAGGGACTGCAACCGGGGGCACGCTCTGCACGCGTCTTTGCCTTCATCGGGACGACAGGGGTCGGAAAGACTACGACACTCGCGAAGGTGGCTGCGCATTTCGTTTTGGAGAAAAGTCTTAGAGGCGCACTTATTACGGCGGATACGTACCGCATTTCGGCGGTGGAACAGCTCAAGAAGTATGCCGAGATACTGGGGCTTCCCGTCGAGGTCGTCTACTCTGCCGCAGATCTCAAGAAGTCTATCGCGCGTCACCGCAGCAAGGATTTCATCCTCGTGGATACGGCAGGGCGCAGTCAGTACAATGAATTTCAGATGGATGAACTGAGGGAGTTGCTTGCCGCGCATCCGCACATGGAGAAGCATCTCGTCATCAGTGCAACAACGAAGGAAGCGGATGCGGCTGATATCATGAAGCGATTCTCCTTGTGCAAGCCGGATCGCATCATCTTTACAAAGATGGATGAGACGCAGACGATCGGCATGGTGCTCAATCTTCTTGCCGGAGAGGAGCTTCCCCTTTCGTTTCTCTCGAACGGGCAGAGTGTGCCGGATGACATCATTCCGGCAACGGCGGATCGTCTTGCAGAGCTGCTTTTGAGGGAATGATATGATAGATCAGGCAACGCGGTTGCGTCAAATGGTCGGTACAGATGGTCGGGAGCAGCCTGCCGCCGATATCCCCTTCGTACAGACAGCGGGGTGGACAAATGTGCGCGTGATCGCAATTACGAGCGGCAAGGGCGGCGTCGGAAAGACCAATCTCACCGTCAATCTTGCAATTGCGCTGCGGCGCAGGGGGATCCGTGTGCTCGTCATCGATGCCGACCTTGGAATGGCAAACGTGGATATCCTGCTTGGGGCGGCGTCACGGAAGTATCTGCTCGATCTTCTTCAACCGGAAGTAAAGCTCGACGATGTCATTGTTGAGACGCCGCATGGCGTTCAATATATTTCCGGGGGCTCCGGAATCGAAAAGGCGCTCGCATACGATCATGCAGAGAAAATCCTGCTTCAGCAAAAACTTGCCGAGTGTGCCGCACGTGCCGACCTGATTCTTGTTGATACGGGCGCAGGGCTTGGGCGCAACGTCATGGATTTCATCCTTGCAGCCGATGAGGTGCTGCTCGTGACAACGCCGGAGCCCACTTCACTCACGGATGCCTACGCAGTCATGAAAGCCTACAGTATCTATGCGTCGCAGAAAAATCTCCGACTCATCATCAATCGGGTCTATGAATCCAAGGAAAGCCGTGAGGTCGCTCTGAAATTGCAGCGTGCTGCCGAGAAATTTCTGCACATGAAGGTGCCCTGCCTCGGTTATGTCTTTGAGGATACGGCGGTTACGAAGGCGGTACGGCGGCAGGCACCACTGCTGAAAGAAGCCCCCCATGCGGCGGCGGCACGCTGTATCGATGCGCTTGCAGAGGCACTGCTCACGGGAAGCGAAATGGGCGTAAAACGCGGTTGGAAAGGTTTTTTACAGCAAATTTTTAAGTTTTCGACGTAGCCAAGGAGGAAAATTTAGATGGCGGGCGAATTGGTACAGGCAAGGAGTATTTTAGCAATCGGACAGAGGCTCGAAATATTCTTTGAGAACAGCGAGGAAGGAATCTCCGGCTATACAAGTCGTGTGGAAGACATTGTCGGTGACGAGCTCGTTGTGGCCATGCCGGTGGACGAACGCCTTGTTCCCGTAATTCCTCGGGTTGGCGAGAATCTTTGCGTGCTCGCCGGAGGAGATGGATGTCACTATCGGTTCTTCAGTACACATCGCAGTCACGGACATCATGAGGGGCGGATTCCCGTCCTGCATATCTCTCTTCCCGAAGTTGCGGAACGCTTCCAGAAACGTGCTTTTTTCCGTATACCGGTGAACCTTACGGCAACGGTTCGTCTGGTGGATCGGGAGGGAAAAATCGATGCGCCGCGGCGTGTTCCTCTTGTCGATCTCAGCGGCAGCGGTCTCGCATTTGCATGGCCGAAATCTGTGCCGCTCAATTCGAATGCTGCGTTGGAGATCAATGATATCCCGGGGATCGGTACGATTGAGCTGATGACGAAGGTTCTGCGCTGTACGCGCGTGGAACGTGAGGATGACACGTCGATCTATCATGTCGGCGTCCAGTTTCAGGGAATTTCGCGCAGCATAAGGGATAAGATTATTCGCTATCTGTTCCACGTGCAGCGCGCTCATGTGGAGCACGTGAAAGATGACTGATTCAGTGAAAAATGCGCCTGTATTCGGCGGCAGAGTGTCGCCCCGCACGCGTTCGCGGCTTGTTGTCATCGGTTCCTCCACGGGCGGACCACAGGCGTTGCAGACCGTCATTACAGCACTTCCGGAGAATTTCCCCTGCCCCGTGATTGTGGTTCAGCATATGCCGGCAGGATTTACCGGTGCCCTTGCGGGGCGTCTGCACGGCGTCTCACAGGTGAATGTGCGGGAGGCACAGGACAAAGAAATACTGGAACCTGGCTGTGTTTATATTGCACCCGGGAATTATCATCTGCGTATTTTGCATGAATCCGGCGTGCGGCGCATTGCGCTCAGCGACGAACCGCCCGTCGGGAATCATCGCCCTGCCGTCAATGTGATGTATGACTCCGTCGCACATCTTGGGAAGAATGTCGTCGCCGTGATCCTCACGGGGATGGGCAGTGATGGACGTGAAGGGATGCGCAAAATCAAGGAACACGGCGGCTACTGTATTGCGCAGGATGAAGCGACCTGTGTCGTTTACGGAATGCCAAAATCTGTGATCGAAGCAGGACTGGCCGATGAGATATGCCCATTGCCGCAGATCGCGCGCGCGATTGAGGCGGCTGTGAGAAGATAGGAAGTAGGGGGAATATCAATGGATAACC
>CALALM010000464.1 GCA_937925565.1 uncultured Centipeda sp. | reverse complement strand
GGGCAAAAAAGATACGTCAAGATGGCGGTGCTGAATTTATCAATGCTTCCTTAGCCGCCAATCTTTAATTTTCTACGCGCGGAAACGTGACGGTTAAAGCCGATCTCGTCCTTCGTCATGCCGAGTGCAAGACCGATGAGCTGCTGCAGGTGGAGGACAGGCATATCGGTCTGTGAGTGCACCGCCTCGCGTCCCTCGGGTCCGTACATGTCGAGCTGCATCTGGCAGAGGGGACAGGGCGTCGCGATGAGATTTGCTCCGGCACGGTCGGCGCTCGCTGCGATCTGCCCCGTGACGGTCAGCACATCGTGCTCCGCCGTGAACTGTGCGTGGAAGCCGCAGCACTTGCGTCCCGCGTCGAACCAGACGGGCTCCGCGCCGAGGCGGCGCACAAGGCGTTCGAACGATTCGGGATAGTCGCCGCTCTCGTGATTCATGACGGGCGCAGGGCGCAGAATGTGGCAGCCATAGTAGCAGGCGACCTGCGTGCCCTTGAGCGCGTCCGTAATTTTTCCGTCGAGGACTTCCGGATGCTCGTCAAGCACCCAGAGGAAGTGCGTGATCTCGCTTGTTCCCTGATACTCGTACGGATGCCCCGCCTCCTTGAGGATGGCGTTGACCTTCTCCTTGAGCGCTGCGTCATGGTCGAGCCGATACTTTGCCGTGCGCAGCTGCAAGGTGCAGGTGTTGCAGACGGTCAGGATCGGCAGATCCATGTGCTCGGCAATGGAGATGTTGCGTGCGTTGACGGCGAGCGCGGCGAGGTCGTTCACGCCCTGCGCGTGCGAGGCACCGCAGCACGTCCAGTTCGGGATTTCCTCTACATCAATGGCAAGACGCGCACAGACCTCTTTGAGCGAGGTATATGCCTCGGCGGCTGCTCCCTCGAGGACGCAGCCCGGAAATAATGCGTACTTCATGACGTTGCCTCCTCCTTGTCCGCCTGCTCCGCCGCCTTTACGATCGCGGCAATGGTCTTGATCTCGGGGTTGACGGGATGGCTCGCGAGCGGATCCATTTTGCCCGTGTTCATGAGGCGCAGTGCCATTGGCAGGCGCAGAGCGGACATGAAGTAGCCCTCGGACTTGATGTTGAGCTTTGACTCGTCGAGCGTACCGGACTCGGAGATGTCGTCATAGATCGCCTTAGCGTGGCGTGCGCCGACGTTGTCGTCGAGATGGTGACGGAACGTCGCCTCCTTGAGCTTTTCAATCGCACCTGCGGGATCGAGCCCCTTCGGACACTTCGCCGTGCATTCCTGACAGTTGAAGCAGCGCCAGAGACCCGCGTCGAGCACCGCCTTCAGATGTTCGGCGGGGGTCTTGCTGCGCGAGTCTGCGACGAGCTTTTCCGCCTTGACAAAGGCGAACGGATCAAGGAAGTCATCTGCGTTCAGCGTGTTCTTATTGCACTCGGAGACGCAGGAGCCGCAGAGAATGCAGCCCGCATATTTCTTGTACTTGTTGAAGTCCTCGGGCGACTGCAGGCAGCCGGTCTCGGATGTGAAATCGTCCTTCGGGTGCAGTGTGGGCTTTACCTTCTTGATGCGTGCGTACTTCGGATCCCAGTCCACGACGAGATCGCGGATGACGCTGAAGTTGCCGAGCGGCTCGATGGTCAGTTCTTCGGCCTGGTAGCGTGCGAGGAGATCCTCGACAAGCACTTCGCAGGAGAGTTCGGCGTTGCCGTTCACGCGGACGGCACATGCGCCGCAGATGCTCGAGCGGCATGCACTCGTGAAGGAGAGCGTCGGGTCGAGCTTCTCCTTGACGTAGGTCAGCGCATTGAGGACGGTCAGGCCCGTGGTGATGGGGACGGTATAGGTGTCCACCCACTTCTTCCCCTCGACGAAGCGATGGATTTTGAGCTGCACGTCCATATCAATACTTCCTTTCCTGCGGCGGATACTTCGTGATGACGACATCCTGATACTCCGCAGCATAGCTGCCGTCCGGCTTCTTGAAGATCAGCGTGTGCTTGAGGAAATTCGCGTCGTCGCGCTTTGGGAAATCACGGCGTGAATGACCGCCGCGGCTCTCCTTGCGTGCAATCGCGCCCTGCACGATCGCATGGGAGATCTGCAGCATATTGCCGAGCTCGACGTACTGTGCGAACGCTGTGTTGTAGACATGGGAAGTGTCGCCGACGAAGCAGTTCTTGTAGTCCTCCTCGAGCGCGTGCAGCTCCTTTGCCGCCTCCTCGAGCTGCGGACCATTCCGAAATACGCCCGCCTTAAACCACATGGTATCGACCATTGCGTCGCGGATCTCGGGCACGGTGCGGTTGTTCATGTGCGGACGCGCGGTCACCTTGTCGAAGCGATCCTTCCACTTTGTGCAGCCTGCCGTGAGCGCATCCTGACTGCCCTCGTAAGCATGCTCCTTCGCGTAGGTAGCAGCACCCTCGCCGGCGGTCTTGCCGAAGACCAGAACCTCGGAGAGGCTGTTTGCGCCGAGGCGGTTCGCGCCGTGCACGGAGACGCAGCTCGCCTCACCTGCCGTGTAGATGCCGGGGACGCGCGTTGCGCCCGTATGGAAGTCCGCCATTTCGAGCCCGCCCATCGAGTAGTGGCAGGTCGGGCTGATGAGCACGGGGGTCTTCGTGATGTCAACGCCCGCGAAGCGGAGCGATAGGTCGGCGACCTGCCCGAGGCGCTCGCGGATGCGTTCGGCTGGAATCTTTGTAAAGTCAAGGTAGACGCCTGCGGTCAGCCCCTCGCCGATGCCGCGTCCCTCCTCGATCTCGGTTGCAATCGCGCGTGCTACGATGTCACGCGTCGCGAGCTCCATCTTCTCCGGAGCATAGCGCGACATAAAACGCTCGCCGTTCTTATTGATGAGGAGCGCACCCTCGGAGCGGCTCGACTCGGAGAGGAGCACGCCGTTGACGGAGAGTCCCGTCGGGTGGAACTGCACCATCTCGGGGTCCTTGAACGGAACGCCCGCATTCATGCCCGCGACAATGCCGTCGCCCGTGGAACTGTACGGGTTGGATGTGCGTACCCAGTAGGCGCGTCCGTAGCCGCCCGTTGCGATGAGGACGGTCTTCGCGGGGATGCCGATGAGGTCGCCCGTGCGCATATCCATAGCGACAACGCCCGCAAGCTTGCCCGCGTCCGTCATCGTGATTTCAAGCATCTGACATTCGGAGATGAAGTCCACGTCATGTGCAAGACACTGTTCGAAGAGCGCGTGCACCATCGCATGCCCCGCGCGATCTTCGAAGTAGGATGCGCGTGCGTGGGATGAGCCGCCCATCTTGCGCTGATGGAAGTGTCCGTCCTTCTGACGGTTGTACGGATAGCCCATGTAGTCCATCTCGTAGATGGTTTTGCCCGCGTTCTCGGCGAAGTATTCAACGGCGTCCTGATCGCAGAGATAGTCACCGCCCTTGATCGTGTCAAACGTATGCGACTCGATCGTGTCCTTGTCGTCTGTGACCCCCGTGACGCCGTTCATGCCGCCCTGCGCCATTGTTGATGCTGAGCGCGTGGGCATGAGTTTCGACATGACGGCGACCTTTATGTCCTTGTTCTTTGTCGCTGCAAGCGCTGCGCGCATACCGGCACCCCCGCTGCCGATGATGAGCACGTCGTAGGTCACGTCGCCGCGCCTGACCTGTGCGGGAATGTTCTTGTTCCCACAGCCGAGATAGGCACCGGACATGAGAACTACGCCCGCCGCCGCAGTGCCTTTGATAAAGGTGCGGCGTGAGATTTCCATTGCCATAGCTTTCGTCTCCCCTTTTTTGATACATAGAATTTATCCGAATGATTGATAAAAACTATTGCTGTTTTACTTCGCTTATACAGGTGAAAAATCCTGCATTTTGGTGGAGAAAACTGCACTTGAAAAAGCCTCCCGTTTGCGATGGGAGACTTGAAGTCCATGTGTGAAGTTGTTAGAATGGATTCATCTGCCGAGGACGGCGCGGCGTTTGAGGATGTAGTTCCACACCATGACGATGGCGGCAGCGATCAGCTTTGCAATCATATAGTAGATGCCTATGAGGTCAACAAGCATCCACATGAGGAGCTGGTTGAGTCCGAGGCCCGCGATGCTCGAGCCGAAGAAGAGCATCTTCATGCGGCGCGTCTGTGCGTTTGCCCCGCGAAAGACGCAGACGAGGCAGAGCCAGTAGTTGACGAGGACGGAGACGGTGAAGGAGATGCCCGCCGAAAACAGATAGTAAAGGCCTCCGTACTCGGTGAGGATGTAGAGCAGGCCGTAGTCGAGGATGAAGCACGCGCCGCCGACGAGGACGAAGCGAGCGATTTCGTAAAGTCTGGAACGCGGCATAGAGCACCTCGCATCGTTTTTGTGTGTGAACCGCCGTACGCACGCCACGCGAACACATCGTTGCGCAAGCGGTCGCGTTCTCGTTCATCTAAGGAATCTTTGAAAGGAATACATATGATAGAAAGATTCTTCACGTTGTATAAAATTCCTGCTGCGGTTCTTTTCTGCGCAGTCCTCCTCCTCGGCGGGTGCGGGGGTACAGTGACGGCGGAGGAGACAAAACTCGTGATGGGGACGGTGGCGCGGCTCGTGGTGCGTGCGGATGAGATCACGTCGCAGGCGGCGCTGCGCGACGGGATGGCGGTGCTCGCGCAGACGGAGCGCGATGCGGATGGGGAAGCACTCGCGGCCGTGGAGGCGGCGGCAGGAACGGGGGAGTGGCGGGAGATATCGCCCGCGCTCTATGATACACTGAGCCTCGCACAGGAGATCGCGCATCGTTCGGACGGTGCATTCGATGTGACGGCGGGCACGCTCACACAGCTCTGGGAGCGGGCACGCACGGAGAAGCTGCCGCCGTCCGCCGAGGCGGTTATGGAGGCACGCGTACATGTCGGCTATGAGGCGCTCGAACTGCGTACGGTGGAGGAGAACGGTCAAACGAAATATGAGGCGAGACTCATGAAAGCGGGCATGAAGTTCGACCGCGGCGCACTCATCAAGGGGCTGGCACTTGACGGTATTCGTAACTCTTGGCAGAGTGCGGACGTAACGGATGCGCTCGCAGATCTTGGGACCAGCTCGATTCTCGGGATGGGCGTGAACGAGGAGGGCGCACCGTGGCAGATCGGCATCCGCAATCCGCGCGGAGTGGAGCGGTCTGATCTCCTCTCCGTCGTACCCCTTTCAAACGAAGTGCTCTCCTCTTCGGGCGATGACGAGCGATTCTTTATGTACGAGGGGCGGCGCTGGCATCATCTCATCGATCCACGCACGGGCTATCCTGCGCAGACGGGGCTCGCTTCCGTGACCGTCGTCCTGCCGATGGATGTGGAGGAGGGGGCATGGCAGGGACATATGGGGGCGCTTTCCGATATGTTCTCGACGGCGATCTTCGTGCTTGGCGCAGAGGAGGGGAAGAAGCTGCTCGCGGATTTTTCGGGAGCGCGGCTGATTTTGGTCGACACGGATGGGAAACTGGTAGAGGAGTAAGAACGCATAGAAAAACTCTGCCGTTTTGTGCGGCAGAGCTTTTTCGATTTAGCCAATCTGAATGACATGGCTGACGGTGAAGCCCTTTGCCAAGAGGCGCTCCTTGACCGTGTCCACGTCGTCGATGTCGGCGCGGATGATGATCTGATAGGTGCCGCTCGGCTGCGGCAGTGTGACCATGCTGTCGATGCTGATGTCGAGATCGGCGAGGACGGTCGCGATGTCGCGCAGGACGCCCGTGCGGTCGGCGACGTCGATCGTGAGGCGTGTCTTGCCGCTGTCAAGCCCCATGACGGCAATGAACGCCTTGAAGATATCCGTGGAGGAGATGATGCCGACGAGCTTGCCGACCTCGGAGAGGACGGGGACTCCGCCGATCTTCTCGCGCGTCATGATGAGCGCGGCTTCCTCGATCGTCATCGTGTCGGTAACGGTGATGACATTCTTCTGCATGACATCGGCAACCTTGATCTTCGAGAGCAGGGTGCGCAGTTCGTAGCGGTCGAGTGTGGTCGCCGAGGAGGGCGAGGCGCGCAGGAGATCGCGATTCGTGAAAAAGCCGACGAGCTTTCCGTGCTCCACGACCGGGAGGCGGCGGAAATGCCCCTTGTCCATGAGTTTTGCCGCATCGTCCATGCCTGCGTCGGGGCCGATCGTGACGGGATTCTTGGTCATACAGTTGGCAACAAACATAAATGCTTCCTCCTTGCCAATGGATACGTGCGATATGTTTCTAAATATTCGCCTTAATGAATGAAATATCCTTTTCGGGAAATGTAAAATCGTTCCGATTGGAGCAGATTTGTCGTTCGATCAAGCGGACAAACCGGACGCATAGATAAACCTATGTGGAGGATTTGGATGCGCAGATCGGGCGGAAAAGATGCCCAATATGGGCGATTTTACCCGCCCAGATACGCCTTCCGCACATCCTCACTTGCCGCCAGTTCCCTCGCATCGCCGGACAGTGTGATGCGTCCCGTTTCGAGGACGTAGGCGCGGCTGGCGATGGAGAGCGCCATGTTTGCGTTCTGCTCGACGAGCAGGACGGTTGTGCCCGTCTTGTTGATGTCCACGATGATCGAGAAAATCTCCTTGATGAGGAGCGGTGCGAGCCCCATCGACGGCTCGTCGAGGAGCAGGAGGCGCGGGCGGCTCATGAGGGCGCGTCCCATCGCGAGCATCTGCTGCTCGCCGCCCGAGAGAGTGCCCGCCTGCTGCGCGATGCGCTCCTTGAGGCGCGGGAAGCGTGTAAAGACCATCTCCATGTCGGCGGCAATGCCGTCCTTGTCACTGCGCGTGAACGCGCCGAGCTCAAGGTTCTCAAGCACGCTCATCTCGGCGAAGATGCGTCGTCCCTCGGGCACCTGCGAGATGCCGGCACGCACGATCTCGTGTGCGCCCGTGCCCGCGATGCTCCTGCCCTCGAATTCGATCGTGCCGCTCTTCGGCGCGATCAGCCCCGAGATCGTGCGCAGTGTCGTGGACTTGCCCGCGCCGTTCGCGCCGATGAGGGTGACGATCTCACCTTCATTCACTTCGAGCGAGAGCCCCTTGAGCGCGTGAATCGCGCCGTAGTAGACCTCCAGATCCGTTACGCGGAGCATGGAGGATTTTTTTGCATTCGTTTCGTTTGCCATCTTACTCCTCCGCCCCTAGATATGCACGGATGACCTCGGGATTTGAGCGAATCTCCGCAGGAGTTCCGTTCGCGATGATTGCGCCGTACTCGAGCACATAGATGCGCTCGCAGATGCCCATGACGAGCGCCATGTCATGCTCGATGAGGAGGATCGTGATGCCGAATTCCTTCTTGACCCAGCGGATCATCTCCATGAGTTCGAGCGTCTCCTGCGGGTTCATGCCCGCCGCCGGCTCGTCGAGAAGCAGGAGGCTCGGCTGCGCCGCGAGGGCGCGCGCGATCTCGAGCCGCCGCTGCGCACCGTAGGGCAGGTTCTTTGCCTTCTCCTCTGCCGCGTCCGCGAGGTGGAAGATCTCGAGCAGGCGGTACGCCTCCTCGGTGAGACGATTCTCCTCGCCCCAGTAACGTCCGAGGCGCAGCACGGACTCTACCAGCCCGTAGTTCATGTGGCAGTGGTAGGCGATCTTTACGTTGTCGAGCACGGAGAGCTCACCGAAGAGACGAATGTTCTGGAACGTGCGCGCAATGCCGCGCTCTGTGATCTGGTAGGGCTTCAGCCCGACAATGCTTTTGCCCTTGAACGTGATCTCGCCCGTCGTCGGCTGGTAGACGCCCGTAAAGAGGTTGAACGCGGTCGTTTTGCCCGCGCCGTTCGGCCCGATCAGCCCAAGTAATTCTCCATTCTTGATGTGCACATTGAAGTCGACGATCGCCTTGAGACCGCCAAAGACCATCGAGACATCGTTTGCGGTGAGTAAATCCTTTGCCATTACGCCTCACCACCCTTCTTGAAGAAGCGGCGCAGCGGCTGCATCGCCGTGACCTCGACGTAGCCGAAGAGACCCTGCGGGCGGTAGAACATGAGCAGGATGAGTGCGAGCGCGTAGATGATCATGCGCGCATTCGGGAAGCTCGCGAGCGCCGCCGAGAGGAAGGTCACGACGAGCGCGCCCGCGATCGAGCCCGTCATCGAGCCGAGGCCGCCCATGACGACCATGATGAGGATGTTGAACGACTGCATGAAGGTGAACGAGGCGGGGCTGAGGATATACATATTGTGTCCGAAGAGCACGCCCGCAACACCCGCGAAGAATGCGCCGATCGTGAACGCGAGCACCTTGTACTTCGTCGTATTGACGCCCATTGACTCCGCCGCGATCTCGTTCTCGCGGATCGCGAGGCACGCGCGGCCGTGGCGCGAGTTGACAAAATTCTTGATGATGAAAAGCGTAACGAGCATCAGGAAGAACACCCACGTAAAGTTCGTGTGGTGGGCGATGCCCTTGAAGCCCGCCGCGCCGCCGACGTAGGGAACGTTGATGATCACGATGCGGACGATCTCGCCGAGGCCGAGCGTTGCGATGGCGAGGTAGTCGCCGCGCAGACGCAGTGTCGGCAGACCGATGAGTGCGCCGAGGAGTCCTGCCGCAACGCCGCCTACGAGGATGGCGAGCGGAAACGGGACTCCAAAATTCGTCGTGAGGACGACGCCGACGTATGCGCCGACCGCCATAAAGCCCGCGTGCCCGAGTGAAAACTGTCCCGTGTAGCCGTTGATCAGGTTGAGGCTCGCCGCGAGGATGATGTTGATCCCTGCGAAGATGAGGTTCAGCTGCCAGAACGCACTCAGCATGCCGGCGCTTGTCAGCCCCATGATAACACCATAGATCACGAGGGCGAAGACGAGCATCTTGAGATCATTTTTCTGCAAAAGATTCATCTGCAACCCTCCTTAGACCTTTTCCTTGACATTTTTTCCGAAGATTCCTGCGGGTTTGAAGAGCAGGACGAGAATCAGGATGGCGAATGCCGCCGCATCGCGGAACATCGAGAAGCCGAATCCCGAGATAAACGCCTCGACGATGCCGAGGACGAGCCCGCCGACGACCGCGCCCGGCAGGATGCCGATGCCGCCGAATACCGCCGCAACGAACGCTTTGATGCCGGGCATCAGCCCCATCAGCGGGTCGATCGAGTTGTAGTAGATGCCGATGAGCACGCCCGCGACCGCCGCGAGTGCCGAGCCAATGGCGAACGTGATCGAGATGATGCGGTTCGCGTTGATGCCCATGAGCTGCGCAGCCTCCGTGTCGTAGGATGCCGCACGCATCGCCT
>CALALM010000463.1 GCA_937925565.1 uncultured Centipeda sp. | reverse complement strand
ACGGACATCCCGGGACTTCGCCATTACAGCATTGCACGCGGCACGGCGAATATGACACAAGGCTCCGCCATGACGCGTGCACAGGCGATACAATCCATTGAAACGGGCATATCCCTCGCAAATGACTGTGCCGATCACGGTGACCGCTGCATCCTACCCGGAGAGATGGGCATATCCAATACAACATCGAGCGCCGCGATTGTCGCAGCATTCCTAGGACTGCATCCTGAGGAGGTCACAGGACGCGGCGCAAACATTTCCGACACACGCCTCGCACACAAGGTTGAGATCGTCCGCCGCGCACTTACGGTCAACCGTCCCAACCCGCACGACGGCTTGGATGTCCTCGCAAAGGTCGGCGGCTTCGAACTTGGTTGCATTGCAGGGTTGATTCTTGGCGCCGCCGCACGACGCGTGCCCGTCATTCTCGACGGTGCAAATACGACATCTGCAGCACTCATCGCGCATGCACTCGCACCAAACTGTGCACACTATCTCCTTGCCTCACATGCTTCGCTGACGGAGCACTCCCACCCTCATGCACTGCGCCGCCTCGGACTCACGCCCATGCTCCGCCTCGACATCCGCCTGAGTGAGGCGACAGGCTCTTCGATTGCGCTACGATTGCTGGAACAGATGCTGAAGGTATGGAAAGTACTGGATGCGGGGGAAGCGAATCATGCGTTTTTAGCCCCCCCTGCCGGAGCTGGGAAGGGGGACCGCAGAGTGATGGAAGTAGTGGCACTTCATCCGCCCCTTCCCAACCAATCCGTCATGAGCGCCTGTCAATATCGTCTCGATAACCTCGCCAAGCCCATCCACAGCCTCGGCTATCTCGAACGGATTGCCGTACAGCTCGCAGGAGTGATCGGCTGCGAATGTCCCCCACGCGATATGCGGGCAGCTCTCCTCCTTCTCACGAAGGAAAGCGAACTCCCTGCCGATCTCACATCCGTCCTCTCTGTCCTGACCAAGACACACGATATTCCCGTTCACATCTTCTCTATGCAGCATGAGACAAAAGACGAAACAGACGCAAAGAACACGACTTATACCATCGCCTGCAGCTATCCGCTGATCATTCTCGGCACATACGGACGAGAGGAAAATTCAGCTATCTCCGTAGCACTCACGCAGGCGCTCCGAGGCGCAGCAGCGGGCGGCAGCCTCATCCTCCCCGGCGATGCACAAGCAGATCACATCGCACGCGAGGCCGGTGAAAAGGATGCCTCTCTGCTTCCCTATCTCCTTCACCTCCTTCCGGACATGCTCACCATTGATGCAAAACTGACTGCAGGGATCGCCGGTATTCTCGGCATGGAGATCGTACACGCCGCCCTCCATGTCGTGAACGATATGAAGACCTTCACCGAAACCGGCGTCGCTGTTGCGATTGACGGTGCTGGTGCAGGACGACAGGTGCAGGAGCAGACAAAAAAATAAGGCAGGACATCTCTGCCTTATTTTTTGACTCTATAACGCCACCACAAGCTGTCCTCTCTTGAACACCTTTCCGATGGTGCCAAACTGGAAGGTTGCTGCCTCCTTGACGGTGAAGTGCCCATATGTGTTACCTGCGCGATAGTTCGAGTTGAATGCCTCACGCATGCCGCCTGCCATGTGCATCTCCTCACCGTAGATGAGGAACGGATTCGGTACGACAGCAAAGAGGCTGTTGCCGAGCGGCATGCCCCAGAAATCCGCGTCGCGCGTCGGTATCACGGCAACAAAACGAGGTTCCAGCTCAGGGCGGCTGAGCCGCAGCTGCATATTCGTACAGCGCATCCCCTGTACTTCGTACAGCTTGATAAAATCGTCCTGTGCCTTCTTTTTCTGAAACATCGTCCCCTTCACATCATAAAGCGCATTATAGTCGCGCACATAGTCCGCCGCGCGCTCGGCAGGTGTTCGCTCGCGCAGCTCATGTACGGGAATCTTCTCCAGTGTCGCTGCGTCGGCAGCTTTCTTGCGTGTGGCTTCGTTCTGCTTCACACGATCACTTGGCGCGGATTCTTTGCCGCCCGTCGCCCGTACATAGCTGCCCGCCGCACGCTCCATCGCATTCATCGGTCTTCCCTGTGGCGATTCCTGCCCGGGCTGCTTGACAGGTGGTGCTGATTCCCCCGTATAGGCACGCGACAGCTCGCGTTTCATCTCCTCATCGAGCAGATCGTTCACCGAGGGAACGGTGCGCTGTGCGGCGGTGTATTCCTCCGCCGCACAGCTGCCGACCGTTTCCTTCTTCTCCTGCATCCGTTTCGGTGCAGGGCGTTCCATACGTTGTTCTGCCTCTTCCAACCGCTCCACCAGATCGTCGATACGACTCTGCTGACGCAGTGCTATCTTTTCGAGAAGCGTGACGCGCTTCGCGAGCTCATGAATCCGTGTCAGTTCGTCGGTTCCCATTCCCCTGATTTACCCCTTAAACTTCAATCTTCGCAGCACGCGCAAGCACCTCACGCGCCTCACGCACGATGCGATCCACAATCACCTTGACTGGTTCGATCTCACGCAGGAGAGTCAGCGTCTCGCCTGCCTGCACCATACCGTTCACAACATCGCCATCCACAGCAGCAAGCTTATTCGTGCCCGTCGCACGGTCGAGCAATTCCTGCTTGGTCGCCTTACCCGAAAACTCGAGTGAAACGAACTCCTCCGAGAACTTGTTCTTGACACCGCGCACCGCGCCGCCGATCGTGACACCTGTGACAATCGTATCCGTGTCAACCGCCTCGATCAGCTTTGCCTTCATGTTCGGATGTACTGCGCACTCCTCAGCGATGAGGAAACGCGTTCCCATCTGAACGCCTGCCGCCCCCATCAGAAGCGCTGCTGCAAGGGCACGCCCGTCGCCGAAGCCACCCGCCATCACAACGGGCAGGGAGACCTCAGGGATGACCTGCTCCATCAACGGCAACGTCGAGAGCACGCCGATGTGACCGCCTGCCTCCATGCCTTCCACGACAATCGCATCCGCCCCCTTTTCCTCCACACGCTTTGCGAGTTTTACGCTTGGCACAACGGGGATGACCTTTACCCCTGCTGCATGAAGCTTTTCAAAATACGGCACAGGATTCCCTGCGCCAAGCGTTACAAACGCCGGCTTTTCCTTGCAGATGACATCCACAATCTCATCCTTATTCGGTGCCATGAGCATGACGTTGACCCCGAACGGACGATCCGTCAGCGTACGGCAACGGCGAATCTCATCGCGCGTGTACT
>CALALM010000462.1 GCA_937925565.1 uncultured Centipeda sp. | reverse complement strand
CAAAATCTCCACAACATCGTGCAGTGTTCGATGTGTATGATGACCATGTATATGTGCATGAAGTATCTCATTATGCTCTGACGCATAGAGATAGTTCATATCATGATCATGATTTTCATACGCCTCATCCAAGCGCACATGAAAATCACAAACATCAAGCCCTGCTTTCTTTGCACGTTTTATCTCTACATGAAAACCGGCAAGCGGAAGACTGTCCA
Organism: uncultured Centipeda sp.; assembly: GCA_937925565.1. Classification (GTDB taxonomy): domain Bacteria; phylum Bacillota; class Negativicutes; order Selenomonadales; family Selenomonadaceae; genus Centipeda. The sequence continues at coordinate 15,062 of CALALM010000462.1, read as the reverse complement.
ACGCCTCACATAGGACTCTTTCGTCTGCCCCCAAATCCAGAAGGGCTGCGGCAACCATATCTCCACTGATTCCGGAGCAACACTCTAAATACAGGATCTCTTTTTTCACCGACATCAGCCCCTTTCCTCCGCATTCAATGCAAGCCGATTGATCTGTACCGCAAGATACCCTGCACCATAGCCATTGTCGATATTAACAGTTGCCACCCCATTGGCACAAGAATTCAGCATCGTCAGTAAGGCGGAAACACCACCAAAACTCGCCCCATAGCCCACTGATGTAGGTACCGCAATCACAGGATTTTGCACAAGCCCGCCAAGAACACTGGCAAGCGCACCCTCCATACCCGCAACAGCAACGACACAATTGGCGGATTGGATCGTGTCCAAATGCACCAACAAGCGATGCAGACCGCTCACACCAACATCATAGATACGTTCCACATAGGCACCAAAAAACTCTGCCGTCTGTGCGGCTTCCTCAGCGACGGGAATGTCTGCGGTTCCTGCCGTACATACAACAATGTGACCACGCTTGATTTTATTGTCTTTTTCAATGACCAACACGCGCGCTAACGCATCATATCGCACTGTCGGAAAAAGTCCCTTCACGAGTTCATATTGATGCGCCGTTGCCCGTGTTCCAAGGACTTCACCATACTCATCAAGAAGGCGTTCAAAAATCCCTGTCAAATGCTCGTCTGTTTTCCCGCTGCAAAAAACAACCTCTGAAAACCCGGAACGTCGTTTGCGGTGCATATCGAGCTTTGCATAACCAAGCTCCTCAAAGGGTGCACGGCGAAAGAACTGCTCAGCATCCTCAATGGACAGAGCACCGGATTTCACTTGTTGCAGAACGTCTCTCATCTCCATCGTGAATTCCTCATAGATTCAACGTTTCATTCATACTGCCTGTTCGATATCCCTGTAAGTCCATTGTAACATATTGAAAACCATATTCCTTGAAGGCTCTCGTGATCCGTTCACGGCAGGACAATATTTTTTCAAACTCATCCGGAAGTACTTCGATGCGGGCAATCTCTCCATGAATGCGGACGCGAAGCTGATGAAATCCCAAGTCCAATAACAATTGTTCAGCCTTATCAACCATTCGAAGTTTCTGCTCTGTAATCTCTTCACCGTAAGGAAACCGCGAAGATAGACAGGCAAAGGACTGTTTGTCCCACGTCCTAAGTCCAAGCTGACGAGAATATTCCCGTATTTCCTGCTTGTTTAACCCAACATCACGCAAAGGGCTTTTGATATGGAGTTCGGCAACCGCTTGAAGTCCCGGCCGATAGTCGCCTTCATCATCCATATTCGATCCCTCTGCAACATATCTTATGTTATTTTGCTCTGCGATGGCGAGAATCTTCTCAAACAGTTCATGTTTGCACAGATAGCAACGATTGACCGGATTATGCGAAAATCCATCAATATCGAGTTCTTCCGAATCCACGACGATATGACGGATTCCCTCAGAGCGGCAAAAGTCCATCGCCTCATTCAGTTCGCGCTGTGGAAATGAGACGGATCGCGCCGTAACGGCAATAACATTGTCCCCTAAAACATCATGCGCCGCCTTTAACAGAAAGGTTGAGTCCACACCACCGGAAAAAGCAATGACAAGGCTCCGAAGCTTTCTGATATATCGATGTAATTCAACGAGTTTTTCCATAAATTTCACTCTCTAAAGTTCTATTAAAACAGCCAAATTAACAGACGTGATCCCGCAGTTTTCTATACATATTTCCGTGAATCAGTCTATGAAAACACATACTAAAAATAATTGTTAAAACAATCACAACGATAGGTCTTCCCCATAGATAGAAAATATTATCGTACCAACCAATCTTCTTGGTCAGCAGACTAAGTACACCTGCAACTGCCAAATGAAAAATATATACATATAAGGAGTATTTATCCCCCAAGGATGCCACTTTCTCAGATATACTAATATCGGAATTATTGATCGCTAATAGAAAAAGAGAAACCGAATATACCACCACGCCAAATCCCGAGAAGTAGGTCATCCATTCAAAGAACTGACTTCCGCACGCAAACAATACCCCTAAAGCTGAAAAGCCCATCAATGTTTGGTTATTCCACCGTTCTCTGAAATCTTTATTATATGCAATGTAATGCCCCATTAAGACAAACGGAAGGGAGGATAGTATATTGGCTCCCCAATGATAAGAATATCCGTGTATTCCAATGTATACTCCAATAGAAAGCAAAAGCAGAAACAGCCATGGCAAAAGTTTGTAAAAGAACAGGTATCCTCTTTGTTTATCAATAAAATACAAAATCACATACGCATAAAGCAATGCCGGTAAAAACCATAAATGACCTGCCTTAATAAAATCAAAATCATTTAATATGAATAACCCAATCCATGTCTGCCACGTCAAGACTTGAGAAAGCCAAAGATCAAGTTCTCTATCTTTTATGACAAAAAGGAGCTTACATACAAGAAAAAAGAAACTTGACCAAAGTGTGATCTTCAATATCTTGCGGGCACGTCGTTTCAGAAGATTGTAATTATCCTTGCGTGTACTGTACGCAAAATACCCGGAAATCATAAAAAGACAGGTACTGCAAATTGAGCCAAATTCGTCAGAATTCCCCCCAATGTACCTGGAAACTTGACATGAATTAAAACGACTGCAATACAGCCGATTCCTTTCAAGAAGTTTAATGCACGATTCCTCATAGCCTTCTTCGGAAGAGTGTGTAAGCTCATGCAAAATCCTTTCTACTCTTTATCAAGCTCAATATGCCCAATCCACCCTTTGCTTGGAACAAAAGGGGGGGTGCACTTTGTATAGTCGATATCTTCCAGTCGGCCGGCACACCGCTCATCATTTGAAGCAACCACAAGCTCTTCGTATAATCCATCGGTCAGCGGCTTAAATCCAACTGCATGCTTGAGCCCCTGGATTTTTCTATAATCGAATCCCATCACTCTGGCTGTGATGCAGTCAAATTCTACAACATCATCTGAAAAGAGCAACATATGCTGCTCTTTCGGTGACGGTTCCATCGGACCTTCCTTTTCCCCTGATATGATCATATCCCCCAGATGCAGAATGGTTCTCTGCGGAAGTTCCATGACCTGGCCATCCGAACGAGCATAACGGAGCACATAATTGAGATCCAGAACAGTCCTCCACAAGGTATCATTTCCATGCCAAGCTCCCTCTCGTGCTTTTTCATTCAGCATACGTCCTCGGAGAGAGTTCCACCTTTGATCCAGTTTGTTGAGCATATTATATATACGCCACATGATTGCCATCTTGATTTTCACCATTTTAGCAGAGAAGCTCGCTTTAACGAGGATTTTTTTACTCAATTTCACGCGGGCAATATCAATATGACACCGCAGTCTTGAGGCAAGTGCCGGCAACATCTCCGCATGAATGTATTCATCCCCACCGGTGCTTACTGCGCCTTCTGTATGGTGGGGCAAGTATTCTTTACTGTAAACTATCCCTACAAAGTTTTTCAGTGCGGCGGTATAGCCATTTTTTCGATGGGTCTTCGGTTTTGGAATATTGATGATCACATCGGCATCCAGTACAGTGCTGTTCACCATATATTCCTGCGTCGTTCCTGTATGATGTCCTGCTACACGCTCATAAGCATAATTGGGCGTGCGATATTTACGCTCATCATGCCCGCACTGATAAAACCAGGATTTTCCCCCCAGATTAACGGTGATGCCATCACCTTTGTCGAAATATTGACCGCCCTCTTCTTCCGGACCACGGAAATCATAAAACTTTACCGTAAACAGATCTGATTTTTCTTTAAAAAACTCCTCAACAGCAATATAGCCGCCTCGGTTCATCAGCAAATCAAAATCGCAATCCTTAACGGGAGCATCTCCAACAATAACCTCCCCTTTTCCTTGAAGGGCGATATAGCAATAATCCAATAAACAACGGATAATCGAAGGATGTGTAACCAAGCTTTTCAAATCGTCGGGCTGATCTGATCTATTTACATGCATAACAAAATTGGGTTTCAGTACAACCTTCTGACCGGGGCAAATCCATTGTCCCAAAGGATTCCAGTCTTTTGTACCGTAACGAGCCTCATCAAGTCCCATATCATGAAACATCTTCCGGATCGCCTCATAGATTTTGTTCGGAGACGAGGAAACAACCTTCTCCCCATAAGGATATTCCGGATATGCTACATCCGGATTGCCTTCTGTATTTTCTGCATCCGGATAGATCAGTTCTTTATCATAATATAGGAAATTCATTTTCTTCTCCTTCTCTATATTTGAATATCAAGATATAAATTATTTCATCATACGAAAGCGCGCACACAAAGTGCCAAAATCTTCTGTTCGCCTATATCTAAAGTAAAACCAAACAGTATAAACAAGGCACGCTATACAGCCTTGAACGAACCAGTCCAATATCGTATGATTCCATTCGTTCATAAAGTAATATAATGCACCACCAATCAATGTAGATGAAGCCATATTCTCTAAAATATGGTACAGATAGGCATTGCTGTTCGGTTTCCTAAAAATTTTTTTATAAATGATATTGCTGTCATACCAAAAATCTGTACAAATATCTGCAAGAACAGTGCCAAAAAACACCCCTGCGCCTCCGATTTTCCAACCTAAAAAGAGAGAGAAGATGATATTAAGCCCCGCATTTAAAAGCAGCATTTTCCGCACATGGATAAACATCCCGGATGCATCGCGAAAAATCCAAATGGGAGAAATCATAAAATTCCATCCCAGATTCAGCAGTAATGCAAAAAAAAGCAAAAAATCTATAACATATTGATCACCAATCCACAAAACAACAAAGGCATTCCATAATACAAACAACCCCACTATCACCATGCCGGATAAATAAGTATTCAGCATTAACAGTTGACGGAACAACAGAAACTTCTGCTCCGGTTCTTTTTCAGCCAGACTAATACCAACCGAATGAAGAAAGGTATTTTGGACAATCGACACAACGCCTTTCAAACCGTTGCTGATCATCATATAGTTGGAACACAGACCAACCAACAATGTATTGATCCAGGAAAGAAGAATCGTATCCGTATTGTCAATCACTATGCCGGCAATCCTGACTGAACTCATAGAGAATATATTTGTCCTTAACTCCTTTCTCTCCTGTTTTATTTTTTCTGATTGATGAATACGCTCAAAGCTGCGGATAAAAGAATACATTCTCCCAGTTTGAAAATAAATCATAGCATTTTGTATGATGGATGCAATAATCCCCGTCAACAAAAAGAGAATATAATCATGTGTCCAATAAATCACACCGCACTGAATGCCAACGCGCAGGAAAGATACCGCTGTCGAAATCAAAGAGGCAACATAATCTTTTTGATTTGCACTCAGCAGAACACTCCGGTAGTTGTAAAAATAAGTGCTGACAGCAGCTGCGAGGTTCAGAACATAGACAAAATTCACCGTAGACATCGGGATATCCGTTCGAATAAAAAGGGAAAGAAATGGCATAAACAGGAGACCAAGAACGGCTATAGCTCCTCCCACATAACGGTTAAACTGTCGGTAGAGGTAAAGAATCCGGACAATTTTTCCTTCATCGCGCTCCGCAACAGGGCGATACAGCATAAACAGCACAGCATTCGATAACCCGAGTTCCGAAAATGCTATGATGGTCAACAGATTATTGATGACCTGGGCCATACTGAGATAGTCCAGACCGATGTATTGAAGGAACAAATTCCGCGACAACAAGTTCAAAAAGAATAAAATAGCGTAATTCGCAACTCCTGCAAAAGAGCTGCGAATTACATTTCGTACTTTGGACTCCTTCATTTTTTAAATTTTCTTTCCAAACGCTTCATAAAACCACGAACCCTTTTTCTATATCCTGAAAAACCAACATACAGCTTAGTAAAGTCTACAGTCAGTATCCACTCCAACTGTTCCTTATTGGGTGATGAGGCGATATTTTTGCGAAAAGTTTCTTGAATCTCTATCCAAAACTTGCGAAAGAGTTTTTCAAGAAAAATATTTTGTGTTATATCTACTTTAATTTTTTTGTATAAGCTATCGTCAAATAGAAAACCATATTCATGTGGATCCTGGTTCTCTGCTGCAACTCCCATAATGGTTCTATAACATTTTTCACAAATGCAGCAATTCCCACCTCCGGAGGATTCCCAGCATACGCGCAACGGAATCTTTTTTCCTGTCGCCTTCTTGTATTCACAGATACGATGTATCTTAGCCTGTCGTGTGAATTCATACCCATCATGCACGGTTTGACAAGATGCCATATGAACATAATTATCAATCGTAGGATCTGATGCACATGTCATTATACCTTTTTCCTCAATGGTAAAAGTAGATGCTATATATACGGTCTTTAGCTTATGTAGATAAGCATAAGGTGCAGCATGACCAATGAGTCCGATTCCGTGCTGAAAACCATGCCACCAGTTTTCTCCCGAACGGGAGTGTATTGATTTTGTCAACAAGCCCTCATTCAAAAACTTTCGAAAAGCGCTGGTGATAAATAAATTCTTGCAATCAAACTCTTTCGCCGATGCTACGGCATGATTATATACTTTTTCCCATCCTTCCGTATTCCCCAACTGTATATCGGAGCCATTAAGAGTGATGAGTGTGGGTTTCTCTTCGATATGTGTAATCAGCGTGGAGAACGCATCGACGCCACCGCTAAAAAAAGTTGCTGTAGCCTCTGTAGGAGTGTAGCTGTTATCCACAATCTGTTCAGCAGAGAGCCTCCCATTGAACTCGATGCGTGGGAACATATCGATATACCCCTGCTTAATGTCTTCAATATGTTCATAGAACTCCTTATCCACTTCCCTTACAATAATCTCAGCATCATGAACCCACGCTATAGGCAAAATATTAACAAGGAGCGGAATGACAGAAATGCTCTCAGGAACTCCATCAACAGGTTCACTATATTCTATAAAGAACTCTTCGTGAAGATAAAAATATTTTTTCCATTCGCCGCTGACTGTATACCGATAAGCAATGCGGCTTCCTGCACATTCCACTTTATCCAATCGAAACTGATTCATGACGGTACTCCTTAAACGCTTCTTCAAACTCAATGTGTTTTCCGCAGTACTTTAGAAACGGCCTGCGTTACCAACGCCCCGCAACGACTGTGTATTGTGACAGGGACATCCTCATTAGCACAATAGTATTCTATCAGCCGCTGAATATCCATCAGATCCATAGCCTCTGCATAATGAACCCAATCAAGATCTTGAAACCAACGAATCCCTGCCGATATTTTTGTGTCATAGGATTTGAACACAATCACCGGGGTATGTGTAATTACCGAAAAAATGACCCCATGATAACGATCCGTAACTACCACTCTGGCAGCCCTCGCCAAATTCAGCTTTTCAGCCACTGCTTTCCAGCGGCTTCGTCGATTTCGCAAACTTTTCATGATTACGGTATCAGATCGATGATAGGGAATCTCGTGCTGTACAAGCCATTCCACGAGCTGATCCACAAAGCCATCTGTGAGCACTTTTTCCTTATCACGACGTAAGAAGAAACACACACCATGCCGCTCGGCCGAAATCAAATACTTCTCGACAGATAATGCAGTCACTGTATCCGGAGCCAGAAAATGTTTTGCGAAAGGGAATTTTTCCTGACCATATTGATGACTGACATGATCGCGTTCCATAATCGTCAAATCGTTGGCATTACAATAGACAGCTCGACTTTTCTCCAACTCCATCTGCCCTTGCTTATCCTCAGCAAAAAAAATGCTTTGAGGCATAAAAAAGATCGTTTGCTTTGGATAATTTTCCACAACCCATCGGTGAACTTCTTCCTCTTCAGGATAGAGCGAACCGAGATTGCCGCCGCCATGCATGGCAATGATATCATTGCCATGCATGGCGGGTTTCCAAGCGAATCTCATCATCAGTTTACGGATCATCTCCGTCGGATATTCGATGATCGTATAGTCAGGAAACGTCTTCTCCAGCACCTGATACTCTGCCAATATAATCGCCTGATCACCAAGATTCCCATGCCACGGTGTACTCATCAAAAAGATTCGCTTGGAAGCAGCTGCCGCCGCCATGCATGTCCGAAAATAAAGAAACAACAAATATAGATTCCGACCAATTCTATGATACATATTCAACCTCCCTTGCGAATAAAATTGAGAGCAAACACGATACTTTTCCTTGCCATTTCACCGACTGAAAAGCATAACGGATACAAATGCAATCGAAGCAACGTGTCCTTGAGTTTCATTTTCCACGATACGCCGGAACGATAAAGGAGGCATTTTGTATTTTGCCGAATAAATCGTAAAAACTCCTGCATAACAGGAACGTCCGGATCCAGTGAGGTTCGCCGACATTGTGCATAGAGTCCGAGATAAGCACGAACCGTAGCCTGTTCCGCTTGCGGCAGCAGTTGTGGCGCTGCATTTTGAATCCACGGAATATATTCGTATGCACAAGCAATCCGGTCATATACATTGCGCTCACTTAAGTGTGACATAATGCTACCTTCACGCTGTACATAGTAATAGAGCGGATTCTCCACAAACACGGTGTTCCTGGATGCGTAAAGAAGGCGGTACGACGTGAATTCATCTTCATGCAAACGCCCGACAGGGAATCGAATTTGTTCTTCCGAGAAAAAAAGCTTCCGATGGCACAGCTTATTCCATGCTACAATGAGCCAAATTTCCTGCTCCCGAAGAAAGAGCTCCAATCCTTCAACTCCGGAAAGACTCTTAGAACACCATTCCAAAGGCATCTCCTGCAGTTTTTTATAAGAACCAAAATCCAGAAAAAAGTTACAGCAAACAAGATCTGCCCCTTGATGCTCTGCTACATCAAGTAAAATTTGACAAGCATCTGTTGCCAAATAATCATCGCTGTCAACAAAAAGAAAATATTCTCCCTGTGCTGCAGCAATGCCGGCATTACGAGCATCAGAAAGCCCGCCATTTTCTTTATGTATTACGCGTATTCGCGAATCTCGTCCTGCCCATTCATCACAAATTTCCGGACAACGGTCAGGAGACCCGTCATCAACAAGTAGAATCTCCAACGATGACATTGTCTGATCCACAAGAGACTGCACGCAACGATCAACATACTCTTCAACCTTGTAGACAGGCACAATGATACTAATACATGGCTTGGGCAAATCTATGCTCATCCTACATTCACTCCATGTATCATATGTTCTCTCCTCGGCTCTTCTCTCGCTTCTCCATAATCTTAGCAAAAATATCCAAATGTACAGCAACCATACGTTCTATAGTGTACTGCTTCGCCACTCCTAAGCTCTCCTCAGCTATATGATGACGCAACTCATCATCTTCCAGCAGAGTATTGATTTTATCTGCCCAACCATCAATCGTTTCACTGGGAAGGATATACCCGCTCACACCATCTTCAAGCATTTCGTTTGCTGCATTGCATTTATCCGTACTGATAATCGGCAAGCCTTTCGCGGTCGCTTCATTCACGACCAAGCCCCACGCGTCAATGCGTGTCGGCAAAACGAATACATCAGATGCCCGGTAGTATTTTTGAAGGACCTCTCTCGTTTTGAATTCGATGAAGTGAAAGTTTGCTTTCCCTTTACAACGTTCTCGTAAAGACAAATACTCTTCGGTTGGATGTCCTCCCACAATATAGACACCTGTATCGCCCACAATGTCATGGCCTGCTTGCAATAGCAGATCATATCCTTTCGACTGAATAAAGCGACCAACAGACAACACCATATATTTTTCGGAAATATCAAGTTCCTGCTTTAATGCATTTTTTTCTTCATCCGTAACAATACGCTCAAGCACCTCATCGTCAAAAACAGATGAGAATGGATAGATATATATTTTCTCATGTGAGATACCATATTTCATCAAGTATTTTTTTGTGACATCTCCGCTCACCAGATATGCTTCCGCACCAGAGTATAGATGCCGTTTAAGACAACTTTTCCACCAAGATTCTTTATATCCACGAGGTAGTGCGACACCATCGATATTTACAGCATATGGGATTCCAGAAAACTTCATATATTCGATTGCAAGTTTTTGCGTCGGACTGGAGTGAGAACCAATCACGATCAGATCATATTTTCTCGAAAGATATTTTATGACCTGAGGTGCAAAGCTATCTCCATGATGAATACGAATTTTTGCATTGAGATAAATTTCGTGGTAGGTCTTCTCTTGCAATCTACCTTTCCACTGAGCATCTCGCTCCGTAGAATAAGAATGTTCATACAGAATGGTAAGATCACATTTTTTTCCTAAAAGAGAAAAGAAATCCACGCGATACGGTGCTGGAACATTCGTGATAAATAAGACTTTGAACACTGCGCCCTCCCTTCGATATGGTCAACCTCTATGCAATATCTCTTTTACTGCAGCAAGGACTCTTTCCGCAGAAATGTCCATACATGCATTCCCCTTGTCACAAAGCTTTGGAAAATAACATGGAGAGCATGGCATTGACGTGCGCAAAACGATACAATTAGGATTTCCATAGGGCTGCCAATGAACTTGATTTGTTGCGCCATGCATAATAGATAGCTGCGGTGTTCCATATAGTGCCGCAATATGTCCGGCAAATGACTCAACGCCAACAAATAAAACAGCATTGCGAATTACTTGCATAAGTTCAGAGAGATTCAACTCATTACAAAGAGAAATCTGTTGTTTTCCTAAGTGTTGGATAACCTGATTAACGAGTTCTTGCTCATGTTGTCCTTTCCCTGTAAAGCAAATCGTTAGTTTTTCTTTCTCCACAAACTGAGCCAACTCCGTCCATTTTTCTGTAGGCCACTCACGCAAAGGATCGCTTGTTCCCATGTGAAAAACAGCATATTGCTTGGGGCACAAAGAAAACTTATTTAACACCAATTCGTCAGAAATATTGAACCGAAACACGTTCTGATTTATCGATAGAATATCCAGAGAATACCCGATGGATCTTAAAATGTCCGCTTGATATTCGACGTTGTGTTTCTCCTCAAAAGACCAGTGTTTACCTTCCGTAAGAAGGATAGCTCCTCCACTCGCATCATATCCAATACGTCTAGGAATACGCGCAGCCCAAAAGAAAAAAGAGGCCGACGGAAAATAATAATATAGGTCAACGGCAAGATCATATTGGATTAACTGCACTTCTTTGCGTAACGAATTCCAGTTTTTGAGCCATTTCAAAAAGCGCCAGGGAAGGCTACCGCCGCTCTGGGATACCGACCAGTGGTTTTCCACATGAATATGACTAATAGCAGGACACGCGGATAACAAGCCCCGCGTCCACTCCCCCGCCATCATCCCAATTTCTATCTGAGTATTTTCGGTTTTCAGTGCTGTTGCTACGCATAAGGAATACAAAACGTCCCCAAACGCCGCAGGATTGCGCAGTAAAATACGGTGTACTTTGTTTTTTTCTATCTCACCGGAAAATGTTTTCTGTTGGATAAGAAATTTCAAAACAGCATATATGAAATCCCAAAAATATAAATATATACGTAAAAATTTATTGCGAACAAGGGGGTATTTCATCCGATCTGCCCCCCTCTTTCTGATGTATAATTTTTTGCATTTACATCATCATATCGTTTCTCCAACAAATATCTCGTGAGCAAACCAAAATGCAGCATGGTCATTTGGTCCGTCATGTCATTCATGATACCATTCCCAATGATCATGACAAACAGAATAAGCATAAACATATCCCATTCTGTCCGTATCTTTCGGATCAGCATCTGATACAGCAAAAACAGAAATCCAAAAAAAGCAAATACACCGACCAAACCATATGCCGTCACAAAAAAGTTGTCTACCGGTGTAGGGTTATGAACAAACTTATCAAACAAGGTAATGACATAACCGATTCCACCGATTCCACGCCCTAAAAAAACATTTCCATAATTAGTTACCATCTCTATGCTGCGTGGCCATGAATTGATGAGTCGGTCATCAAAAGAAGCAAACAAGAACAACATCATCTCTGTATCAAGCTGATTGCTAATCGATCCAAACACAAGGGACAAAAGTGGTAACCCGATCATCAGAACCATGAAAAATAAAGCCATCCCTTTTAACAGATAACCCTGTCCCTTTTGTTGGAAAAAAGATCCTATTATCATGATAAAACAAACAGCCAACATCACTACAATTGGTGCCTTTGCTGTCGTCAACGAAACAAAGACCACTCCCGCAATCGCCCACAAAACTCGATGCGTTCGATATGCAATTGCCCACCCAACAGCATAGGACATTACAGTCGCAGCGACATTATGTAATCGCATAAATCCAGATGGTCGAGAAACCGTATCCCCATCAAAAGTTATAAGCCCCGCCTGTTCTTCAACAGAAACCCCGGCAATATCAATAGAAAGAGTTTTCCAAGGAAGATCATCAAACATATAGTCCAAGGCAAGCCCCAATGCTGTTGTAAAAAAAACAAATAGATATAGCTCCCTCAATTCAAAACACTGTTTTTGATATTTTTTCATCATCAGGAATCCTAGAATAAACGGAAGAAACGATTTCAAACTTGCCATAACCTGAAAAATATTTTCCGTAAAAAATATTCCTTCTAATAAAAAAAATACAAATCCTAACAACAAATATATAACTTTTGAATCAAGATGTGACTGAAATAAATGTAAAAAAATTGCAACAACAAGAAACACCTCACGTATATATATCAAAGGAGAAAGCCCTATCGTTTCCAACGCAACACGCAGGGGCGCCTCAATCGTCAACGTAATAAAATAAAAATATACAGCAAAAAAATCAAAGTTTTTAAGGCTCAAGATATGCACCTCCTTTCAGTTCTCTGTGTCACTTATGAATTTATTAAGGAAAACACTTTCCCCGGAGATATGTTTTTTAGACAGATATTTTCTTTGCAGGAAGCATCATAATACTTTCCGTCATAACAAGGACAACACGCATAATGTTCCGCATCCCACAAAACATGAACATGATCCCTGCGTGGAATTTTTTCCCATGGGTTCGTCGGTCCAAAGAGCGCAATGATTTTCACCGGGGTCAAACCTGCTATATGCAACGGACCGGAATCATGTGTTACAAAACAATCGCATTTCTCGAGCAAGGCAATCAATTGAAGCAGTGTTGTTTTACCTACCGCATTGATGACCTTAATATCCTTGAAATACTCCAGAACCCAAGCGTCGCCTTTCCCACCTGTGATGATGATATTGTAGTCTTTTTCTTCCAACAGTCTTGCTAAGTGAACATAATGTTCTATGGGCCAACGCCGACACGCATCATCTGCCAGAGCGTTTTTAGCACCTCCGGGTGATAGGACAATATTTTTACGATCCTGAACACATTGATTCAGGATCTCCTGCACAACAGCATCTGACTCCAATCGCAACTGTGATGGAGGAAAAATCCCCCCTCGCTTCGGTGTATCTAAAATCAATCGTACATATTCATCTGTATGGTGGCGTGATGGGATCGGCCACATCTTCCCCATGACATGACTAAACCTACGACTGCATACAGCTCTTGTCCATAAAGTCAGGATTTTATATCGTTTCGCCGCATGTCCCAGAGCTAATACGTCATATTTACGGAATGCAATCTCTTTCCATATTTTCAAAACCTCTTTTACCTTTTCTATTTTACTCCCGGCTAATAGCATGCCTTCATCAATGACGATCAGACGGTCTATTGAAAACGGCTGAAGTAATGGAACTACACTCTTCCCACAAACCCATGTAATATGGGCATTTGGTTCATTTTCTCTTATCACATCAATCATGGGAAGAGCCATAATCACATCACCGATTGCAGCTATTTTCAGAATGAGGTATTTTTTCATAAAAGCTATCCAACTAAAAGAGGTTTCACTCTTTCTATTACCATATCTACTGTGATATTCTGCATGCAGATGGGATTGTCACAATTTGACTCAAAGCCAAGGCTGATACATGGCTGACACTGCTCCTTAGCTCTTACAACAACAGCTCTATCACTAAGCGGCCCCCATCTTTTTTTCGAAGTAGGACCTTGCAAAGCGACTAATGGAACATGAACGGCCGCAGCAAGGTGCATAATCCCAGTATCAACAGAAACAACCAGTCTCGCTTTCTCAAGAATTCCAATCATCTCTTCAAGCGAATATTTTCCTGCAATATTGTCTGCTACTACACCATGTTTTTTTAGCTGCTTTACTATCGTTTCTACCGCAAAGTGATCCGCTTTACCTCCGGAAAATAAAATTTGAATATGATATTTCTGATATAGGGCTATTCCCAAGGTTATCCAATTACCTTCTGACCAACTTTTTTGTTTTGCACGTGATCCCCCCGGATATAGATGAAAAACTGCATATGGTGTATTTTCCATCACATCATGTTTTTCAGATTCAAATGTCGGTAAAAGACCTATAGGCTGAATTCCTGCTGTCCTCAAGATATTACGATAATTGTCAATCTCGTGTACCGAATCAAGATGCTCCACCCACTGATCATAAGTATAGTGACGATGCATGTGGGCACGCTTAAATCCAACTTTATAATCCGCATGAACAATCCATGAAATCACGGCGTTGATTCTCGGCCATGGACCAAAATCCATCAATAAGTCAAAATGCTCCAAGCCTCTCAACGCAGAAACTGATTGAAGCGGTCTCTTCATCTCGAAAACAAAAATATCATCCACACCACGAATGAGTTTTACCATTGATAAATTATTATGGGAGCAAATCACAGTAATGCAGCTTCGAGGATATTGGCGTTTTATCTCGTCAACCATTGCACTCAAGATAATCGTATCACCGATTGCAGCAGTCTTAATCAGGGCAATTCTTGGTGTATCTATCGTATTGAGATCAATCGCTTTCCTATTACGATGGAGTATACCTAAAACAAATAAAAGGGGACAACCAATCCATTTATCCAGACGCTTCATCCATGGATTATTTCGCTCTTTCATAATACCCCTTTTTCATTCCATAAGGTGCTAATACGCACCTTTTCCTGTAAACACCGTTTTTATCGTCTTAAACAGATATACAAG
>CALALM010000461.1 GCA_937925565.1 uncultured Centipeda sp. | reverse complement strand
GTACGGGCGGCGTGAAGCGCATCTCGCCCGTCTCTTCGAAGCCATTGTACTGCATGACGAGATTCGTATAGTAGGAGCGCACGGGATAGTTCTTTGCCGTTTCGAGCACGGATTTTTTTGCGATGACAAACGAAAGCCCCGTCATGCCCTGAATGCCCTTCTGCGCGGACGACATGCACACATCCATGTTCATGTCATCGACGGCAAACGGAATCATCGCATAGGTCGAGATTGTGTCTGCAATCATGACGGCACCGTGTGTGTGGGCAAGTGCGCCGATCTCGCGCACGGGGTTCAGAATGCCCGTGCCCGTCTCCTGATGCGTCGTATAGACGGCGGCGATATCGGGATTTTCAGTCAGCGTCCGTTCAACGACTGCAAGGTCGGGCAACCCGTCCACGGGGAAGGTCAGGTCGATATGCGGTACGGCGTAGGCGCGTGCCATCGCCGCTGCGCGTGCGGAGTAGGCGCCGTTGTTCACGATCAGCAGTTTTTTATCGGCGGGGACAAGCGAGCTGACACATGCATCCATCGCAATCGTACCGGAGCCGCAGAAAAGGACGGTCGCCCAGTCTGACGCATCGGCGTGGACGACACTCAGAAGATCCGTGCCCAGCGTCCGCATAAGCGCGCCGAATTCGCGCTCGCGCGGGCAGATGTCGGGGACGATCTGCGCCAGCTTGACCGTGTCGGTCGTGGTGGCGGGACCGGGGTTGAGGAGGATGTTTCGCTTGATGTTCATAGGTCACTTCCGATACATAAATACGTTGAAGACAAACGGCGTGTTCCAGTAGCCCTCCATCTCGATGGCGGGGAAGTCTACGTGCAAATTATGTATGCGCGCAAAGTCCTCGAAGAACGCGCGGCGGTAGAAGAACTTGCCGAGACCCTTGTAGCGCTCGTCGTAATCGGGGATGGTCGCACGGCGATACGCAAGGAAGTCCTCTTTTTTATCGATGTCGTGCAGGTCGATCAGTCCGATGGCGCCCGTGGTCTTTTCGAGCATACGGATCAGGACGCGCGCGGCAAAGTCCTCGCCCGGAAAGTAGGAAAAGACGCTGTTGGAGAGGGCGGCGTCGTATTTTAGTGCGGTATCGAACGCATCCGCCTCGCCGCAGGTGAGTTCACGTGCACCGGGCAGTACCTTGCGTGCCGTTTCCACGAGGGACGCCGCGTAGTCCGTGCCGCCGACGGTAATGCCGTCGCGCTGCATGAGGTAGAGGTTCGCCCCCGCACCGCAGCCGACATCGTAGACGCTCATACCCCTTTTGAGATGCAGCAGTTCCACAATGCGCCGTCCCTGCATCAGGAGGGAACGGAGCGGAATGCCGCCGTCCACGACATCGAAGCCGTTCAGGCGTTTCAGCTCCAAGAAAACATCCTGCCAGTCGCCCGTGAGGGCGTCTTCCGTCCTTTGCCGCCGATTCCAGACGGCTTTCCACCCGTTTGTCACTTACATTACCTCGATCAGCCGGATGATATCCTTGATCGGCAGGAGTTCGCTGTCAATTTCGTGCGCGCGATGGTGCACGAGGAGGGAGCGTGCCGCGTTTTCCATGGCGGGGAATGCGGCGCGCGTGAGCTGGTTTGCGTAGATGACGATACGCACGCCGTGCGCCGCAAGCTCCGCCTCCGTGATCGTGTTGTAGGAGGAGGGGACGGCGACGATGGGCACATTGGGATGCTTTGCATGGAATGTGTCGCAGAACGCGATGACCTCATCGGGCGACGTTGCGCGCGAGTGGATCATGATGCCGTCCGCGCCCGCCGCGACGTAGCTTTCCGCGCGTTCGAGGGCGTCCGCGAGACCCTTTTCCAGAATCAGGCTCTCGATACGTGCAATAATCATAAACTCCTCCGTGCGCTGCACTTCCTTGCCGGCGGCAATCTTCTCGGAGAAGTTCTCAATCGTGTCCTGTGTCTGCGCGACCTCCGTGCCGAAGA
>CALALM010000460.1 GCA_937925565.1 uncultured Centipeda sp. | reverse complement strand
TATATGTGCTTCGGCGCGGGGACGGCGGGCGCGGGCATCACGGCGCGCATCTGCCGCGAGATGGTCGAGCAGGGGCTGAGTGAGGAGGAGGCGCGCGCGCGTTTCTACCTTGTGGATAGGCAGGGACTGCTGTTTGACGATATGGGAGATCTGACGCCCGAGCAAAAGCCGTTTGCGCGCAGCCGCAGTGAGTTCGACCATGCGGACTCGCTGACGAGCCTGACCGCCGCCGTGATGGCAGTGAAGCCGACCATCCTCGTCGGCACGTCGACGATGCCGGGCGCGTTCACGGAGACCATCGTGCGTGCAATGGCATCGTGGTGTGACCATCCGATCATCTTCCCCCTGAGCAATCCGACGGAACTTGCCGAGGCGACGGCGGAGGATCTGATCCGCTGGTCGGACGGGCGCGCGATGGTCGCAACGGGCGTTCCACGTGATCCCGTGTCCTACCGTGGCACGACGTACGAGATCGGACAAGCGAACAACGCGCTCATCTACCCGGGGCTTGGGCTTGGAAGTATGGCGGTCGATGCACGGCTCGTCACAGATGAGATGATCTCCGCTGCGGCGCACGCGCTCGGCGCGTTCCTTACGCCCGAGGCAAAGGGTGCGGCGGTGATCCCGCCCGTTGCGCGTCTCACGGAGTTCTCCGCTGCCGTTGCGGTCGCCGTCGCCGAGTGCGCCGTGCGGCAGGGGCTGAACCGTCGCCCCGTTACAGATGTGAAAGCCGCTGTCGAGGCGATGGTCTGGAAGGCGGCGTACTAGAAGGGGGGCGCTGTATGCGATACGCCGCATACAAAAGCCTCCCCCGTTGCTGACCCGTCCAAGAAGCAAGTCCGAAAGGACGCAGCTGATTGGGCAACAGTTCGTATGAGAAAACGTTCCAAGAACACAAGCGTTAGCGAAGTGTGATTGGATGACGTTGACCGCCACGGGGGAGGGGAACTGCGCAAGCTGTGAAAGGGGCGCCTTGAACGCGTCGCTGTTTATTTCTCCATGCCAAACGAAAGCCGCACGAAGGTTAAATGCCTCCGTGCGGCTTTTTGTGTGTACGCTCAGTCCGCGAGAACGTCCGCATATTCGTCTGTTCTCCGCATCATTTTGTCTGCGTAGGAGCAGAGTGGGACGATCTTCGCACCGTCACGGCGCGCCGCCGCAATGACCTCCTCGATCAGGCGGCGGGCGATGCCCTGTCCTCCGTAGGCGGGATCGACCTCTGTGTGGGTGATGACCCAACGTCCGTCCGCATCCTCGAACTCCGCGATGCCGACGCGGTTCTCTCCGTCATACGCCGCGCTGCGGCCGTGTTCGACTTCGTATCGAATCTGCATGGTGATTCCTCCTTTGTCTATTCGTAATGCGTCCACATCCGTTTGACGAGAATGATGCCATCGTAGAGCTCTCCTGTCGGCGCAGCATAGCCTTTGGTGTTTTCCAGTACGGCGTATACCAGTCGATGTTGGATGTTGATACGCCGCGAAAGATTCCCGCTCAGATTGCCGACGAGTTTTTCGTAGGGCGGCGGGTTCTGAAACGGGTTATCCTGCATGAGATTCAGCAGTGCCTTTGCCTTTGCCTCAAGTCCCGCAGCCTTGAGGCACGGCTTATCCTTTTCCGCCTGTTTACTGAACTTAATGAGGTACATTACCACGCCTCGTTTGGGTCATACGTCGCACAGGTATCGAGTGGCTCGTGGTCAGCGGCGAGAATGCTCGCGGTCATACCGGGGATGGCGTTCAGATAGAGCGTTTCCTGTACAGCGTTCCAGTCCTCCTCGGAGAGCAGAACCGCGTTCTTACCGCGTGTGTTCGTGATGATGACAGGTCTGCGGTTCTCGTTTACCTCTGAGATGAGCTGATAGAGATTCCGACGTGCCGCAGTGGCGTTGATCGCAGTCATATACGCTCCTCCTTTCCATGCGTTCATTATACCGTACGCTTTTGCGTGCGTCAACGATATCTCTGTGCACAAAAATACCGCAGACCGAAATCTGCGGTATCTGTGCGTGAAAGCAGGAAATCAGAAGAAGAACTCGACGCGGCCGAACCCCTTCTTGATGCCTGTTTTGCCCTCGGGCTCGGCAGAGAAGATCTCGTTGCCCTGGAAGTAGATGAGCGAACCGACAATATTCTTCCGTATCGTGTACTGACCGCCGATCTCCCAGCCCTTTGTGTTCCACATCGCGCCGTCGAACGTCGGGGCGATCGTGCCCATGCCGCCGATGTAGCGGTAGGCGGCATAGACACCGAACGAACCGGGATCCGATGCCTCTGCGCCCTTGTAGCCGAGTTCGATGTTGTACGACTTCATGTGCTCTTTTTTGATCTCGGCGCTTTCGTGGCTGTTCGTCTTCCAGTAGCCGCCCGAGAGATAGACTGTCTGCACGGGACGGTAGGTGATGCCGACACCGTAGTAATTCAGCGGATCCTTCACGTCCATCATGCCCGTCAGGAGCTTGTTGTTGCCGAGCCGCAGGTAATCCACCCCGAGGTGGAACCGATCCGAGGGATCCCAGTTCAGCGTGATTCCCTGCATGCTTGCCGCCGTTCCGCCGGTGTAGCTCCCCGCCTCTTTCGCCTCGGTGATCTCGTCCCCCCATGCAGAGTCCTCGAGATTGTAGCGGCCTGCATAGAGCGTGGCGGAAACTGTCCTGTCGGCACCGAGGGTCAGTCCCGCGCCCGACATTTCGCCGTCGAAAAGCACACCCTGTTCCGTGAAGACAGGGAATTTGCCCAGCCGGACCACAGTCGCGCCGTATTTGCCCTCCGCCCACGCGCGCTTGAGTTTGACCGTGCCGTTATTTCCCGCGTCGGACTTCAGATTCGTCTTCGCGTCGAGGCGTGCCCTGACCGACCAGTGGTCGTTCACCTCTGCCGTCGGATTGAGGCGGAAGAGCAGCTCGTTGTTCGTCTGACGCTGCCCCACATATTTGCCGACGAATTCGCCGCCGACACGCTCATAGGTGTAGCGCAGCTCGCCGTTCCACTTGACCATATCGGCATTGCGCTCGAGGTTCGACACGCGAACGCCGAGGTTATTCAGCTCGTCGGCGAACTCCGCCGCGAGACGGTCGACAAGTGCGCGGTCCGAGGAGGACAGGTTGTCCTTTGCCATCGCCTTCGCGACCATCTGTGCCATCTCGTAGCGCGTGATGTTGCGGTCGCCGCGGTACGTGCCGTCGCCGTAGCCCTCGACCACGCCGTCGGCGGCGAGCTGCGTCACGGCATCGTACGCCCAGTGGTCGCGCGGCACATCCGAAAATGGATTCGCCGCCGCGAACGTCGTCGATGCTGCGCCGATGACGAGTGCTGCGCTGAGCGCGGATACCAGAGTTTTCTTCATGGAAATTCCTCCTTTTGAATCCTGAGGGGAGGAGGTGTGCCTGTGTTTCCAATGACGCGCATTGTGTCTGTGGCGTTGTCTCCTGCCAACTAATCTTGGGAAGCACTGATAAATTCAGCACTGCCATCTTGATGCATCTGTTTTCGCCCTGACTGTGCCCTAGAATCCTCCACATAGCCTTTGCTATGCGTCCGGTTTGTCTCCTTGGCAGGACAAAAAATCTGCACCAATCTGACAGACTTCATTTTATCAGTGATTCCCTTGAGATTGTATCCTATTATACGAATGGATGAAAGTGATTGTCAAGCAGAAATTTCAGAAAAGTGAATGGATATCTACAAGAATATATTTTATTATTCTTACAAGCACATATCATCTGTGCTATAATGAAAGAAAATCATGGAATAACTATTGTTGATCGGGAGGAAATGCATCATGAATGAATCCATCAAATCCGTGCAGCTCACGCACATGGATGCGACGCAGACGGATGTTTCGGCGTTCGGGGCAGAATCTGCCGCGCGTGCCGTGCGTTTTCATCAAAGTCTGCCGGACTACGAACCGACGCCGCTTGCCGATCTCCGGCGTCTCTCGGCGGGACTCGGGCTCGGTCGGATCGCGGTGAAGGACGAGAGCAAGCGGTTCGGTCTCAACGCATTCAAGGCACTTGGTGCCAGCTACGCTGTTGCGCGTTATCTCGCACAGGATCTCGGCATCCCCGAGAGCGAGATGACATATGAAAGCCTCCAAAAGCCGGAGTATCGCGAGCGCCTGCGTAGTGTCACGCTCGTGACGGCGACGGACGGCAACCACGGACGTGGCATTGCGTGGACGGCGAAGCTGTTCGGGCTCTTTGCGCACGTCTTCATGCCCAAGGGCGGGTCGCCCGAGCGCCTTGCGAATATTCGCGGGCTCGGTGCGGCGGCGTCCTTTACGACGTACAACTACGACGATGCCGTACGCCATGCGGCGAAGATGGCAAAAGAACAGGGCTGGGTGCTCATTCAAGATACGGCGTGGGACGGTTATACGGAGATCCCGCTCCGAATCATGCAGGGCTATACGACGCTTGCACATGAGGCGGCGGAACAGTTCGGTGAGCCGCCGACGCATATCTTTTTGCAGGCAGGTGTTGGGTCGCTGGCGGGTGCGGTCACGGGATACTTTACCGCGCGCTATGGGGAAAAGCGCCCCGTGATCACCATCGTCGAACCGAATCGCGCGGACTGCCTCTACCGCACGGCTGCCGCCAGCGACGGCGAGCGGCATATTGTGACGGGTGACCTTGACTCCATCATGGCGGGGCTCTCGTGCGGTGAGCCGAATCCGATCGCGTGGGAGATCCTGAAGGACTATGCCGATCATTTCGTCTCCGTACCCGAATGGGTTGCTGCGAAGGGCATGCGCATCCTCGGCAATCCGCTGGACGCGGATGCGCGCGTTGTGTCGGGTGAGAGCGGCGCGGTCACGACGGGACTCGTTGCCGAGCTCATGCAAAACCATAGCCTCGACTACCTGCGCGACCGCATCGGTCTTGGCAAGGACGCGCGCATCCTCTGTATCTCCACGGAGGGCGACACCGATCGTACGCACTATCGCCGCGTCGTCTGGGACGGGCTGTATCCGAGTTATTGAGGGAGGCCCGGCTGCCCCGCCACAGCAGGGAAAGGGGAGCCGCTTGCGCCGGAAAGGGCACCATAACTGGAGGGATCCGAATGACTGAGAATGAACGCTATATTGCGATGCTGACCGTGAATGATGTGCCGTGGCATCGACTGACGACGCCCTATGGGCGCGCAACGGCGTTTCCTCGGTACTTTGCCGTGTTGGAGTCCATGGACGACCTTACAGCGGTGGAGGATGCCCTCTACGAACTGATCATCAACACGGAGCATCAGGGCACGCTCTGGCACGCAACGCCGTTTGCGCTCGTCTTCCTCGTGCGGATCTTTCGGCGCGCACTTGCCGCGCAGGCAGACAATGAAATCGCGCGCAGGATTGCGGAGCGGCTCTTGGAGCACTTCCTGCTGATTGCTGAATGCGTCCGCATGGGCGATGTGATGGAGCACGCCGCGCCCCTGCCGTACTTCTCCGATCTCCTGCGCGAAGAATACCTCTGGTCGGAGGTTTACGACGAGGAGGAGGACGAACTGCGCTGGGAGGACGAGGATGTGTTCCCGGCGGAACTCTTTTACAGTTTTTACTGTTACTCCGGACAGGTGCTTGCGTCGTGCGAGGATGCGCTTACACAGAAACCTCGGACGGCAGGATGACGGAAATCCGTAAATGGCATATGAAATGTAAAACACCTCTGCATCAAAATAGTGCAGAGGTGTTTTTAATATGGTTCGTTCTATCTCAGCGCACAAACACGACGCTGCCGTTCATGAGCATCTGGCTCTGCGCATTCGCCGCGAGGATGCGGTCGCCGTCGTCAACGGAGACGACAACGTTCACGGGGTTGGTGGAGTTGTTGCCGCCGCGCACCTGCACCGCTCTTACGACGAGCGGGCTGCCGCCAGCACGCGGGAGTGCCTGTGCCGCAGAGACGCTGCTTGAGTAGCCGACCATGCCCTGCGAGATCGCCTGATCGTAGTTGATATTGCTGACGCCGTAGATGGCTCTGCCGTTTGTGTCATAGATGACGGGGGAGAAGCTGGGCTTGAGGCCCATGCCGCTCGCATCCACGATGACGCCCGTGTAGCCTACGCCTCTCGTCTGGACCTGCGCCCGGATCTCAGCCGTGATGGTGGCGGAGATGACCGGCGGGGGCGGCGTGGGCGGCGTGTTGTCGCGGATCGCAGGCATGATGGCAGAGGAGAGACCCTGCATACCGTACATCGGCATGGACATGACGACGCGGTAGGCGCCGTCGGGCATCATCTGCTCCTCAACGACCATGGCACCCTTGATAAGCGCACTGACCTTGGTTTTGACGACATCACTGCGGATGACGAAGTTCTCGACGGTTGTCTCCGCATCGACCTGCACGCCATTGATCTGCTCGGCGAGGTTGCGCTGTGCGTCCACAATCGCAGCGCGGCGCGCCATGATGCTCGCCTTCGAGCCGTAGGTGCCCATCGGTGGCGTGCCGAAGCCCTCGGCTGTGATTGTGCCCTGCTCCCACTGAGCGGCTGCCTCGGCTGCCTGCATGATGGTCAGGGAGGGGAGGGAGGAGTTCGGTGCGGCATAGAAGCCCGCCCCGAATGCAAATACGCCTGCCACGGCGCTGACCAGTGCCTTCTTCTTCAAATTCTTCATTGTTGTCGCTCCTTTTTGTGAAAATGAAACTTTTCGGCGGATGGTGCTCTCTTAAGGAAGCACTTAACGTTTCTTTCCCTTTTTGTCGTTGACGCCCATCTTCGTAAAGAGACCCTCTTTGCCGTTGACGGCATCCTTGATCGCCTTGGAGACGGCGTTGAACGCCATCTCGTCGGTGACGTTCGCAGAGCCGAGCATGAACGCGCCACCATCTGAGGCCACGCCGCCTGACACGCGCTTCGAGCTGCCCTTGCCCTGCCCGACGAGGACGACGCGTCCCGTCGAGACCTCGACGACGCGGATTGAGACATTTGCCACGACACTTGCCTGACTGCCGAGCAGACCGCCCGTGAGACCGGCGAGACCAAAGGAGTCCTCCTTCGCCGAAAGGTTTGTGAGTGCGCCGAAGATCTTGTACTCGACACCGCTGAGGTTGCCGACCTCGGCAGCGGTGTCCTCTGCGATGAGTCCGGTCATACCGAGACTCTGCTCATCCACGAGCCCTTGGAGTTCGATACGTTCATAGACTTGGAACACGTCGGGACGGTCGCTGATGAGGGTGATGAGCTCCTCGGTTGCAACCCCCGCATGGTCGCTGAAGCCGTCCCACCGATCCGGCACCTTGTTCTGGAAGGGCATGATTGCAACGGTGGGGTTGTCGTAGAGTCCCGCCTGACAGACGGATCCCATCATCAGCCCACCGAGAAGGACAAGGATGCCCATCATTTTCTTCAACATAGAATTCCTCCTTAAAATGATCCAATGGCTCCCTGCGTGCACCACGCGGATGGGCGGATGTGACTCTTGCAGAAAACACGCGGCTGCCTGCCGTGGGTGCATGGATACTGACATATTCGATGTCGCCTGTTATTTTAGCATAATTTAAAAGAAATGGGAACTGTAACATATGACAGGTTAAAAAGTCCTATTTTCTGAATTGTTGCTTGTAATGACGCGATTTTACAGGGCCTTTCGGATGGAAACCAGTTTCGGAAAAATGAAAAGTTTTTCAGGAAAACAATAAAAAACCGCCGCACGAGTACTCATGCGGCAGCTTATTGCCTGCGAGAGGATGAAACGTCAGCGCAGCGTGATCTTGATCTCGCTGTCGCTGGTGCTCTCAACGAAGATGGAGAGACTGGTGCTGCGCTGGAGCATCTGGAGGATGGTGAACGGCTTTTGCGCGGAGGCGATGTCGATGGTCGTCTTGCCCGCGTTCGTGCCACGTACGTAGACATCCTGCACGCCGCGCAGTTCCTTGAGCTCCTTGACGAGCTGCTCGACGAGGGAGAAGTCGTTCGCGCGGACGGTGAACTGGATGCCTGAGAATCCGCTTGCCGCTGCCTTCAGGAACTGCTGCTCAAGCTTCTCCGCCGCCTTGACCGCCGCCGCCTGACGCGACTTGCGTGCCGCGAGCGCAGGGCTGTTTTCGACGCCCTGCCCATCGACGGAGTAGGTTCCGATGATCGTGCTCGTGCCGAACGAGATGATCTTGAGGTCGAGGTGTGTGCGTGCCGAGGACATCTGTGTCTCGACGTAGCCGCCCTGATTGTCCGGCAGCTTCACCTTGTAGCCCTCTGCGTGGCTGCGTCCGATGACGAGGTAGTCGATCGGGCGCGCGGAGGCATCGCCGGCGTATGGGAGACGGCTGTCGCCGCGATAGACGGCGTTCAGCACAGCAGAGTCCTGCAGCTGCGAGAGGAGGCTCACATCGACGACGTGCTTGAAGCCGACGGCGAGGAGCCGCTCGTTGAGTGCCGTTTCGAGGATCGTGTCATGACCGGGGAGTCCATAGAAGTCGTGATCGATGTCCGAATCATCCGTGAGGATAACGACACCGATGCGCGGATCGTTCAGGCGCATGACGGCATCCATGCGCTTCATGAACGCCGAGTTCGGGTCGGTGTTCACGTCGACGCTCGCACGGACGCGGTACTCGCCGCCATTCATGGACTCGCTGATGACCTGAATGTTTTGGACATAGCCCTGCGCGTGCGAGAGAATCTCGTCCATCTCCACAGAGGTGTTCGAGACGACGGTATTTGAGTTGATGTACATGCCGGCGACCTGCTCGACCGCGACGCGTGCGGCATCGCGCATTGCAGAGTCGCGGTCAACGCCCACGCCGTCGACGGTGACGGTCTGGGCGAATGCGGTCTGCACCATCGCCAGAGAGAGGCAGAGTGCGATGAGTAGTTTCTTCATAACGTGTGTACGCTCCTTTCGTTTGTCAAAGGAATGCACGTGTTTTCTGCCTTTTCATCATACCATAAATTTTCGCGCACGTATAGGGGGGGACGTGTGCATGATATGAAAAAAGTGACGCAGCAGGGCGCTGCGTCACTTTTTTGAGGACGGTCCGTTATTTCTTCTTGTCGAGCTCGCCGAGATCGAGGTTCTGGGAGGAGCGTACGAGACCGTTGAAGTCGTCGATGACCTCGTTGGCGTCCTCCGTGCCCGCGACATAGCTGCGGAACGTGCCGATGAAGCGGTTGAGGTTCGGTTTGTAGGAGGCGAGTGCGGGGATATCCGGCAGTTTTGCCGCAAGCTCGTTGATCTCCGCGATCTTTGCCTCGGCGGCAGCCTTGTCGATGTTCTCATTGTCGAGCATATCCGCGAGATCGCGTGTCTTGATCGAGAGCTCGAGGAAGTTGGCGGCGTTCGTCCTGCCTTCCTTCCTCATATCTTCGAGCTGAGCGAGGCGCACTTCCTTGAAACGCTCGGTGACGACGGCGTCGAACTTGTCATAGGCGGGCTCGAACTTGTCATAGAGCGGGAGGTACTGTGCAGTCATCTGCGCAGCGGCGGCATAGTCGTCCGTCAGGTAGCCCTTCGAGGAGTAGTAGCTCTCCATCTTTTCCGCGAGCGGTGCGAGGTCATTCAGGATCTTCAGTACCTCATCCGCCTCCGCGTCGATGTCCTGGAAGACGCCCGCCGACTTCGGGTTGGCGCGCGCTTCCTCAAGATCCTTTTTCAGAGCGGCGAAATGCGGGAGAGAGATGCTCGTCTGCCGTTCACCGCTGCGCATCTTTTCGAGCGAGGGGGAGATGGCGAAATCGAACGTGACAATGACGTGATTGTAGTTGTTGGTCGCGTCGAGGTAGGGCGAGATGGCATCAATCTTGTCCTCGGTCGTGTTGCCGGCGAGTATGCTCGTGACAGCCGAAGCGGCATCCTCCCCCTTCATGTCGCTGCCGCCAAAGCAGCCAGACAGGAGCGCGGCAGGCGCGCAGAGAAGTCCGCCGACCACGAGGACGGAGAGCGCACGGCGCATAGGTTGGTACATGAAAATCCTCCTTTGGGTCCGGAAGCAGGGCTTCCATAAAACATGGGGCGTGCATGACTGTTCCATAACATGGAAAGTATAGCGGAAGAGAGCATTTTTGTCAAAGCGGGACAAAAGGCGGGGCGCTATCGGCATATGCACCGGTGCTCATCAACCGATCCCAACGAGGGCGCCGGCGACGCTGAGCACGCCGTTTACGATGCCGCCGAGAAACGCGCCGATGCCGCCGCGCTTTTTCCCGACGCGGTCTTCGGCGCGTTCGAGCTGTTCTTTGAGCTGTGTGTCGGTCTTGTCCGATGCCTCCCACGCGAGGCGGAAGAACTTGGCGGCGTCCTTCCAACGCTTCTGACGCTCGCAGATGAGCGCGTAGTACTGATCGCCGCGCCAGAGGGGATAGAGCGCACTCGAACGTGAGATCTCGTCCGCGCTCCTGAGGTTCTGGATGGCGGTCTTGTCCTCGCCCAGCTCGTAGTATGCAATGCCGCGCAGACAGTAGGCGTACGCAAGTGCATCGCCCGTGACGCGCGGGTCACCGATGAGGCGTGTGACCTCAAGTGTAGCCTCCTTTGCCTGACCGCTCCGAATGAGGCGCAGCGTCTCGTCAAAGATCGCCGTGTAGGGGAGGGAGTCCTCAAGGCGTGTCCCGCGCGCCGCCTCTGCCGCACGCTTTCGCTGTTCATCGCGGATGCGCAGGGCGTTGTTCTGTGCCTCCAGGGTGTCACGTTCTTTTTGGAGGCGCGCGATTTCCGCCTTTTTCTCCGCGAGGGCGGCGATGTCGACCTCGGAGGTGTCCACCTCGCAGGTGAGGCGGACGCGGTACTGCCATGTTCCCTCAATGACCTCGGGAATCGCCTCCTCCTTGATGATATGGAGGATGGAGCCCGCGATCATGCGCACCTCGTCCTTCGTCAGGGTGAAGTCCTGCATCTCGGTATAGCTCTCGACGTAGACGCCCGCCTGCTCTGTTGCTGCACGCATCGCCTCGCGCCGCGCGGCTGCACGCACGTCCTTCGGCATGTCGCTCTCGCCCATGATGGCGACGCCCTCGGCGGTGATGATCTGTGGGGCGGCAGTTGCTGTCTGTCCAAAAAGCGAAAGGACGAGTAGCGCGGCAAGGAGTGCCGCATAGAGTTGTATGCGCATGGTATATCCTCCTATGGGACGATGACGATGCCCCAGCTGCGTGCACCGCCGTCCCCGCGCACGCGATGACGGCGTTCCTGCTCCGCTCTGCGTTCGGCGCGGCGCAGGGTCATCCGGAGCTCGTCGTCCGTCTTGTCCGAGGCATCCCATGCGCTCACGAGATCATTCACCGCATCGTCATAGCGCCCCTCGTCATAGGCGATCCTGCCGCGGTACTCGTAGAGTCTCCAGATGGGATAGGTGCCGTTCGTGTGCGGCGTGCGCTCTGCCGCCGTAAAGTCGGCGCGGGCGAGCGCGCGGCTGTGCTGATCGTAGTAAGCACGCCCGCGCAGCACGTAAGCATAGGCGCGTGCGTCACCCGTAACGCTCGGATCCTGCAGGAGGAGAGAGAGGTCTGCGACCGCGTGATCGGTTTCGCCGCGCAGGATCATCGCTGATACATCATCGAAGATGGCGTTCAGCTTGTCGCTGTCCGTGACGGTCGCGGCGTTTGCTGCAGAATCCTTTTGCTCATAGTGGCGCATGAGATCGTCGTTCGCCCTCTTCAATGCGTCGCGTTCCTGTGTGAGGCGTGCGAGCTCCGCCTTGTTCTGTGCGAGCGCCTTGAGGTCGATCCCCTCCGTATCCACGGAGCAGACGAGGTGGACGCGGTAACGCCACGCTCCCTCGATGAGCTCCGGCGTCACGTCCTCGTGCAGGACGCGCAACACTGCGGCAGCGACCATGCGGACCTCATCGCGCGTCAGCGTATAGTTCTGTGTCTCGCTGTAGCTCTCGATGTAGACGCCCGCCTGCTCCGTCGCTGCACGCATCGCTTCGTTTCGCGCCGCATCGCGGGCGCTCCGCGGCGTGTCGTTGTCGCCCATCATATAGACGCCGTCCGCCTCGATGATCTCGGGCGCCGCGTGCGCACTCCCCGAGAGGGCGGCGGTAAGAATCAGCGCGCAGAGAGCCGCGCGCAGGATTTGTTTTATCATTGTATTCACTCCTGTCCGTATTGTTCCAAAGGATGATTAAACTGCAATGAGAAAAGAATGAGAGGGAGGTTGAAATTTGTGCGGGCGAAAAAATTTATTTTCAGGGTTGACAGAAGCATCCTCCTCGGGTATAATTCCACTATCGCCTCTGAGGCGGTATAATGCTGATTTAGCTCAGTTGGTAGAGCAGCTCATTCG
>CALALM010000459.1 GCA_937925565.1 uncultured Centipeda sp. | reverse complement strand
AAAGCACCGTGACATACTATCAGGTCATCAACGAAACGATAAAAAAGCAGCTGGGTGGTCTGCACTCTGCAAAATGTATTCTATACAGTGTTGATTTTGATGAAATCGAGAAATATCAAGCGAGCGGGGAATGGGATAAGAGCGCAGATGTTTTGTCTGAAGCCGCACAAGCATTGGAACGGGCGGGTGCAGATTATATCGTAATCTGCACCAATACGATGCACAAGGTAACACCTGAAATCGGCAGGAGAATTCATATCCCAATCCTGCATATTGCGGACATGACCGCTGTGCAGCTAAAGAAACACGGCATCCGAAAAGTCGGCCTGCTCGGCACAAAATATACCATGCAGCAGGATTTCTATAAGAACGTTCTGATCAGACAGGGGATTGAGGTCATCATTCCGAACGATGATGTCGATGTCGTCAATCGCATTATTTACGATGAACTGTGTCTTGGGAAAATCTTGGAGGAATCCAAAGCCGTATATCTGGACATTATTCATGAACTCGCACGGAACGGGGCGCAGGGCATCATCCTAGGATGTACTGAAATCGGACTTCTTATCCAGCAATCCGATACCGATATTCCACTCTTTGATACCACACGCATTCATGCGAAGCAAGCAGCACTCAAATCACTTGAGCGATAACAAAGAGATTCCATTCGTCCGGTTGACGTTTGGAATCTCTTTTCTGCTTCATCGGACACGGTATTCTATTTGCCATTATTCCATCATGCGAGACAGTACATCGGCAACAATGGGGAGTGTTGTCACGCCGTCAACGTCCAGATAGTGTCTGCCCGTCTTGGTCTCATAAAAGACTGCGTCGAATCGTTCGGCAAACGAGTGGCTGAACTCGTGGGGGACAATCGGATCGTCTATGGCGGAAACAACAGCTCTGTTTGGGATTGTTCTTGAAAGCAGTTTATAGTTTGGGGGTGTGGCGGTGTATTCATCGAGGAACGAAAAGTCTGGAATCGACTGATCGAATCCGGAAACGAGCACAACGCCGCCGATTGGTGCAGCGACTGTTTGTAAATATCGCAGCGTTGTAATGCATCCCAGACTATGGGCAACAAAATAGGTGTTTGATGTTACGCTCGTGAGATGCTCTGAGAGAAATGATATCCATGTTTTGCAGTCCGGCTGTGCTGGTGTCGGCATATCGATGGATTCAGTGGTAACACCTTTGTCTGTCAGAAATTTGTTCAGCCAGGGGAACCAGTGCCGCGTGGATGATGCGTCAAACCCGTGAATGATATATACGTTCTTATCATGTGCCTGCTTACTCATTTCATTCTCCTTTGCAGTATTATATGTCGTAAAACGCTTGATTTATAGTACTGCGTGTCGGAGACTGGCACAAGTAGGCACTTTTTAGTGAGTGCCGAATGAGCTGTTGATGGGATACGCTTTTCCCCAATCGCACATTGCGTTGATGATGGGGACGAATGTTTTTCCTTTATCGGACAGGGAGTATTCGACCTTTGGGGGCACCTGTGGATATTCCTTGCGTATAATCATGCCATCTTTTTCAAGCTCCTTCAGCTGCGTACTCAGCATTTTGTGCGTGATAGGAGCCAGATTTCGTTTCAGAGCGCCATATCGTAAAATGGAATCACATGAAAGCTCATAGAGGATGCGCATTTTCCACTTGCCCCCGATGACCGCTAAGGTTGATAAAAACGGAGCCTCTTTGCTGCGGCAGAGATTTTGAATCATGTAATTCTCTCCTTTTGGATAGTATCTTACAAATTAGTGCGTACTATATTGAGTGGTATACAATGATTATAATGATGCTGACAAAAATAGCAAGATTTAGGAGGGAGTCATGGATGAGCAATATTTTTTCATCCTATCAGATCAAAAAAGTGATGTTCAAAAACAGAATCGTTATGGCGCCGATGGTACGGTTCGGGTTTCCTTGCAGTGACGGGATTATGGGAGATATGCTTATCCGCGAATACCTTGAATATTGCGATCAAGAGATTGGGCTTCTCATCAGCCAGTCTCTGAGCATATCAGCATCAGACGATCCCATGGCGCGTTCTGCCGGAACATCTGGTGGAGCAGGAGCGTATTCAAAGCGACATATTCCCTATCTGCAGCAGCTTGCAGATCGTTGTCATAGGTGTGGAAGCAGGTTCTTTGTACAGTTGGGCAAAGGTGGATATGATTTTTTGGCATTTGATTCCAAAGATGTCAACACGCTGACAATAGCAGATTTGGAGCGCATACGAGATGATTTTATAAATGCCGCATATATTTGTTTCTGTGCGGGAGCAGATGGTGTCGAACTACACGGCGCACATGGTTTTTTTCTGAATATGATGGCCTCCGCCGAGGCGAACCGACGCAGCGACAAATATGGAGGAGATCTGTATGGGCGGCTGACGTTTGCCCGGGAGATCGTGGGCGGTATTCAGAAATTCGCCGATGACCATTTCATCCTGTCCTATCGAATGGGCTGGACAAATTCACTGGAGGAGGATATTGCAGCAGCGCAGGCGTTCGAGGATATCGGCATCGAAATGCTGCATGTCTCGCACGGGATACCGCAGACACGAAGCTTCCATCTGCCTGCCGATTATGAATATAGCAGCATTGTCTACGCAGGTTCTTCGATCAAGCCGTACATACACATCCCCATCATTACCGTATGGGGGATTGACACGCTTGCACGAGGCAACGTTCTCGTGGAACATAATTCCTGTGATTTTGTCGCCTATGGTAGGGCGTTTCTTGCCGATCCATCATTTGTCGTGCGATCGATGGAGAATATGAATTATCGCCCCTGTCTTGGTTGTAAAACATGCCGATGGTTCACCAATGGCAGGAAATGTCCCGCACGCATTATGCGGAAAAAGAATCCTGCGCAAAGATGATCTTCAAGGCGTGGTTGGCGTTAGATGATACGTTCAAATTTTTATGGCTGAGAGATCCTGCTTGTTGAAGGATGCCTCTCAAACCAACAAACGAGAGATTCCATTCGCCCCACCTAGCATTTGGAATCTTTTCTTTTGCAAAGAATCATTAGGCAACTTCCCCTCTCTTGTGTTATAATTTTCTTATATTTGAAACGTAGGAGGGAAGGCC
>CALALM010000458.1 GCA_937925565.1 uncultured Centipeda sp. | reverse complement strand
GTCCTCGAGGGATATGAGCACTCGCTCATGATCGGACGCGGCATCAAGGAGATCACGGAACGCCTCGGCATTCCCTATGTATTCAAGGCATCCTTTGACAAGGCAAACCGCTCTGCCTTCCACAGTTTTCGCGGACCGGGGCTTGAAGAGGGAGTCAAGATTCTGGGAAAGATCCGAAAGGAACTCGGCGTGCCCGTCGTGACCGACATTCACGAGACCTGTCAAGCGGAGCCCGTGGCAAAGGTCGCGGACATTCTCCAGATCCCCGCGTTTCTCTCGCGTCAGACCGACCTCCTGCACGCGGCAGCGCAGACCGGTGCCGTCGTGAACGTGAAGAAGGGACAGTTTCTCTCGCCGAGCGATATGCGCAACGTCGTCGACAAGATTCACGAGAGCGGCAGCGACCGCATTCTCCTCACGGAGCGCGGAGAGAGCTTCGGCTACAACAACCTCGTCGTGGATATGCGCTCCTTCCCCATCATGCGCGGCTTCGGCTATCCCGTTATCTTCGACGGGACGCACAGCGTTCAGCTGCCGGGTGGCGCGGGGACAAGCTCGGGCGGTCAGCGCGAATATGTTGAATATCTCGTGCGCGCTGCGGTCGGTGCGGGGGTCGACGGACTCTTCCTTGAGGTGCACGACAATCCGCCCGAGGCTCTGTCGGACGGGGCGAACATGGTCTATCTGGACAAACTTGAGGATCTGCTCAAAGACGCCCTCGCCATCTACGAAGTTGTGCGTAAGAAGCTGAACTAGGAGAACAATATGGCACAGAGCACAATCCGAGAAAAGGCAATCGAGACGCTGCAGCTCGAGGCAAAGGCGGTCGCACAGCTCACAGAGCGCATTGACGCGGACTTTGAGGCGGCGGTGTGCGCCATTCTGGACTGCAAGGCACGCGTCATCGTCACAGGCATGGGCAAGTCCGGTCACGTCGGGCGTAAGATTGCAGCAACGCTCGCGAGCACAGGAACGCCTTCCTTTTTCATGCACCCGGCGGAGGCATTCCACGGTGACCTCGGCATGGTGACGGCAGATGATATCGTTATCGCCATCTCAAACAGCGGTGAGTCGAATGAGGTCGTGAACATCCTTTCGATCATCCACCGCATCGGTGCGCGCATCATTGCCATGTGCGGGCGCCGCAAATCGCAGCTCGGGCGCAGCGCCGACTTCTACATCGACATCGGTGTCGAACGCGAGGCGTGTCCGCTGGGGCTTGCCCCGACCAGCTCCACGACGGCGACGCTCGCGATGGGCGATGCGATTGCAATGGCACTCATGGCGGCACGCGACTTCAAGAAGGAGGATTATGCCCTCTTCCATCCGGGCGGCGCACTCGGACGCAAACTGCTCCTCACGGTCGCGAATGTGATGCACACGGGGAACGAAAATCCCGTCGTTTCTTACAATACGACGGCGAAGGACGCCCTCTTCGTCATGACGGACAAGGGGCTCGGTGCCGTTTCCGTCGTGGATGCGGACGGCAAATTTATCGGACTCGTCACGGACGGCATCATCCGCCGTGCCCTCGCGAAG
>CALALM010000457.1 GCA_937925565.1 uncultured Centipeda sp. | reverse complement strand
CAGGGAGTATAACAATTTTCCTATGCGCCCTCTCGGGTGGAAATCTCCTCGTGAGGCTCTCTCTCTTTTTCTCTCTTGTGTAACATATGATTGACAAACCTACAATTTCCCCACGCCCACGAAATCTCCCCTTTACACCCCATCCCCATCTACGGTATAATTATCATGTATTATTTTATCGTTTCCGCACTTCATCACGACAGGCATCGGCAAGAGTTTCAAGGTGCTTTCGGATGCCGTTTTTGTATGTATTGCCCAAAGGGGAGGGTGTACAGAGAGGTGAAGGCGGAGGGGGAAAGGGGTTACGTTATGAAGGATGAAATCTTTAGTGTGCTCCAACGCGTCGGGCGCAGCTTTATGCTGCCGGTCGCAATCCTGCCGATTGCGGGTATTCTGCTCGGCATCGGCGCGTCGTTCACGAACCCGACGACGATTGAGACGTACGGGCTCGGCAGCATCCTCGGTGCAGGCACGGCGCTGCATTCGCTGCTCTCGATCATGGCGAGTGCGGGTAGCACGATCTTCGGCAATCTGCCGATCATCTTCGCGGTCGGTGTCGCCATCGGCATGGCAAAGGCGGAGAAGGAGGTCGCGGCACTCTCGGCGATGATCGCGTTCTTCGTCATGCACACGGCGTGCAACGCGATGCTGAAAATCGGCGGACAGATCCTGCCGGACGGCTCGATCGCACCGACGGTCCTCGAAGGCACGATTGCCGCCTCCTGCGGCATCATGTCGTTCCAGATGGGCGTGTTCGGCGGCATCATCGTCGGGATCGGCGTGGCGTGGCTGCACAACAAGTATCACAAGATCGTTCTGCCGAATGCACTCTCCTTCTTCGGCGGTTCACGCTTCGTGCCGATCATCTCGACGGTTGTCTTCCTCTTTGTCGGCATCGCGATGTACTTCCTCTGGCCGCTCGCGCAGCAGGGCATTTTCGCCCTTGGCAGTCTTGTCACGGGTACGGGCTACATTGGCACGCTGATCTTCGGCATCGTCAAGCGTGCACTCATCCCGTTCGGTCTGCACCACGTCTTCTACCTGCCGTTTTGGCAGACGGGCGTCGGCGGCTCGATGATGATCGACGGTCAGCTCATCCAAGGCGGTCAGAACATCTTCTTTGCACAGCTCGCCTCGCCGAACGTCGCGCATTTCAGTGCGGACGCGACGCGGTATTTCTCGGGCGAGTTCATCTTTATGATCTTCGGTCTGCCGGGCGCGGCACTCGCAATGTACCACTGCGCACGTCCTGAGAAAAAGGCGGTCGCGCGCGGACTTCTGCTCTCGGCGGCGCTCACCTGTATGCTCACGGGCATCACGGAGCCGATCGAGTTCTCCTTCCTCTTCGTGGCTCCCGCACTTTTCGCCGTGCAGGTCGCACTCGCGGGCGCAGCATACATGATCGCGCACATGCTGAACATCGCCGTGGGACTTACGTTCTCGGGCGGTCTGCTTGACTTCTTCATCTTCGGTATTTTGCAGGGTGAGGCAAAGACGAGCTGGATGTACGTCATCCCCGTCGGCGTGATCTACTTCTTCCTCTACTATTTCATCTTCCGCTGGATGATTCAGCACTTCAACTTCAAGACGCCGGGCCGCGAGGACGACGACGAGGAGACGAAACTCTTCACAAAGGCGGACTATCAGGCACGTGAGGGTGCGGGCGGATCTGCCGCCGACGGAGCTTCGGGGGACGCAAAGAGCGCTGCGATCGCGCGCGGGCTCGGCAGCAAGCGCAACATCACGTCCGTCGACTGCTGCGCAACGCGTCTGCGCTGCTCCGTGGCAGACTCCTCACTTGTAAATGAAAAACTGCTCAAGGCGACGGGCGCGGTCGGCGTCATCGTCAAGGGCACGGGCGTGCAGATCATCTACGGTCCGCAGGTCGCCGTCATCAAGTCGAACCTCGAGACCTATCTTGAGACAGCCCCCGATGTCGAGCCGGAGGACGATGCGCCTGCCACAGCGCCCGCCGAGGAAAAACCGGCAGCGGAGGCAAAGGCAGCGGCTCCCGTAGGCGAGGGACACACACTTTGCAGCCCCGTCACAGGCACGGTGCATCCGATCACGGAGGCGCCCGACGAGGCGTTTGCGAGCAAGATGATGGGCGACGGCTTCTTCATCTACCCGAGCAAAGGCGAAGTACTTGCGCCCGACGACGGTGAGGTGGTCTTTGTCTTTGACACGAAGCACGCCATCGGCATGAAGAGCGCGGACGGCACGGAGTATTTGCTCCACATCGGTGTGGATACGGTCGCGCTTGGCGGCAAGGGCTTCAATGTCTTTGTCGAGTCGGGACAGCAGGTGAAGAAGGGCGACAAGCTCATGGAGTTCGACATCGACTACATTCGTGAGAATGCGAAATCCGATGCCTGCCTTGTGATCTTCACAGGACTGCCCGAGGGCACAAGCATCGAGATGACCGCCACGGGCGAAGTCACGGCGCTCGATCCGGTCGCCAGGTTCTGATATCTAAGGAATCGCTGATAAAATAGACCCTCAGATTGGCGTAGATTTTTTCGTCCGAACAAGGAGGTAAACCGGACGCATAGCAGGGCTATGTGGAGGATTTGCCGACACAGTACGGGCAAAAAAGATGCGCCAAGATGATGGTGCTGAATTTATCAGTGCTTCCCTATTTCCGCCAAAAAGCAGCTTGTTTTCGGGCAAGCTGCTTTTTCTGTGGTATTTGTGACATGAGAAACATTTCCAAAGTGGGATTCTATGTTATAATAACGCAAATACAATAATACAACAGGGGGGAATTTCAATGAACAATACAAAGGCACCATTCCGCTATGATATCGTAGGGAGCTTCCTTCGCCCCGCCGCGCTCATGAAAATGCGCGAAGCATTTGCAAACGGGAATGCCACAGCAGAAGAGCTGCGCCAGGCAGAGGACGCAGCGATCCGCGATCTCGTCGCAAAGGAGAAGGAAGTCGGGCTCTGTGCCGTCACGGACGGTGAATTTCGCCGCCGCTACTGGCACCTCGACTTTCTTGCGGCACTCGGCGGCGTGGAGGAGATCGGTGCTGCGCATTGGTCGGTCGCGTTCAAGGGCGCACAGCCAAAGGCGGCGACAGTAAAAATTGTGGACAAGGTAGACTTCGGCGCACATCCGTTTCTCGGTCACTTCCGTTTCCTAAACGATCTCGCAGGGGATGCCCTCGCAAAGATGACGATCCCCTCGCCCAGCATGTTGCACCTCATCTGCTGCGTACGCGCCACGGACTACGCCCCGATTCCGCGCTACGAGAACGAGGATGCGCTCTTTGAGGACATCGCCCTCGCCTATCAGAAGGCAATCCGTGCATTCTACGAGGCAGGCTGCCGCTATCTGCAGCTCGACGACACATCCTGGGGCGAGTTCTGTGACCCGGAGAAGCGTGCAGCGTACGAGGCGCGCGGCTTCGACCTCGACCGCATCGAGCGCGCCTACGTCGCGATGATCAACCGTGCACTGGAGGCAAAGCCTGCGGACATGACGATCACCATGCACATCTGCCGCGGCAATTTCCGCTCGACATGGTTCTCCTCGGGTGGCTACGAGCCCGTCGCGGAGATTCTATTCGGCGGCTGCAGGGTCGACGGCTTCTTCCTTGAGTATGACTCCGACCGCGCGGGCGGGTTTGCGCCGCTCGATTTCATCAAGGATCAGCGCGTCGTGCTCGGACTTGTCACCTCAAAATCGGGCGAGCTCGAAAAGCGCGAGGATATTGTCGCACGCATCCACGAGGCGGCAAAACACGTCCCGCTCGACCGGCTCTGTCTCAGCCCGCAGTGCGGCTTCTCCTCGACCGAGGAGGGCAACATCCTGACGGAAGAAGAACAGTGGAACAAGCTGCGCTTCATCAAGGAGATCGCGGAATCTGTCTGGAAATAACTCCATAAAAAAGCGGCATCACATCGTCAATATTGAACGATATGATGCCGTTCCTTTATGCGTATTTACTTAATAAACCCAACCTGCTTGCAGATCTCCGCGCACGCTTTTTCCTTACGTTCGTTGAAGATCACCTTGTTCTCCTCGAAGATGTTGCGCCCGTGGCTGTCGATGGAGACGATGAGAGGGCCAAACTCCTTCACCTTGCACGTCCAGAGTGTCTCCGGCATGCCGAGGTCGAGCCAATTCGCATCGACAATCTCCTCGACGCACGCGGCGGCGACGACAGCGCAGCCTGCGGGAAAGACACAATGGAGCGCCTTGTGGGCGCGGCAGCCGCGCATCGTACCGTCTCCCATGCCGCCCTTGCCGATGATCAGCCGCACACCTGTCTCAGCGATGAATGCTTCCTCGAACTTCTCCATGCGCATGCTGGTCGTAGGGCCGACCGTGACCATCTCGTATGTTCCCTCGCCGTGCTTTCGAATGAT
Organism: uncultured Centipeda sp.; assembly: GCA_937925565.1. Lineage (GTDB taxonomy): Bacteria > Bacillota > Negativicutes > Selenomonadales > Selenomonadaceae > Centipeda. The sequence continues at coordinate 1,500 of CALALM010000457.1, read as the reverse complement.
CGGCCCCGCATGGAGGATTGCACCGTCCTTTACGTCAACGGGGAGCTTCCTCCCCTCCTCAATAACGCGGCGGTGCGCCACATCACGACACGTCGTTAAATATCCCGTGAGGTAGATCACATCGCCCACGTTGATGTCTGCGATATCTTCGGGCTGAATCGGGGTTGTCAGAACTTTCTTCTCCATCAGAAATCTACCTCCGCATGCGAGAGAATCTTATAGTCGAGGTTCTTGTCAAAGATGATGTGTCCGCGCCGATGCGACCAGCAGCCGACATTCACGGCGACGCCGATCACGGACGGATGGCGCGCGCTGTTCTCGATGTTGACGCCGAGCACAGAGTGCTTGCCCATGAGCCCCTGCGGGCCGAGTCCGATCGCGTTGATGCCGTCAGCGAGCAGCTGCTCCATCTGTGCGGCACGCGGGTTTGGATTGTGCGAGCCGATCGGACGCATGAGCGCCTTCTTCGAGTGGAGCGCCGCGACCTCGACCGACGTGCCAACGCCGACACCGACGAGGAGCGGCGGGCACGCATTCAGCCCATAGCTCGTCATCACGTCGAGAACGAAACGCGTAACGCCCTCGTAGCCCTCACCCGGCATGAGCACCATCGCCTTGCCCGGCAGAGTACAGCCGCCGCCCGCCATATACGTATGGATCTCGATATCGTCGCGGTCGGGTACGATTTCCCAAAAAATTGACGGAATCTGTTTGCCGACATTCTTGCCCGTATTGTACTCATCGAACGTCTCCACGGCATTGTGGCGCAGCGGCGCTTCCACTGTCGCCCGCATGACCGCCGCGTACAGGATCTCCTCCATCTCGCCCATGTAGGGGAAGTTCGCCCCGCATCGCAGGAAAAACTGCGCCGCTCCCGTGTCCTGACAGCTCGGACGGTTCAGCTTCACCGCGAGCTCCTGATTCTTCGCCATCGTCTCGTAGATGGACTTCGCCAGAGGTGCGTCCTCCTCGGCGGCAAGCTCCGCGATCTTTGCGCGCACATCGTCCGGCAGCCGCTTCCCCGTGTACGCAACAAACTTTGCGAGCACATCGGTCATGCGCTCAGAGACCTCGGCCTTCGTCATAGAAATCTCCCCCTCATCATACACATGATTATTTGCGGCGCCGTGCCGCCGTTTTATTCAGGGACGCTGCTTATCCCCTTTACTTATGATTGATTATACGTTATCCTGTCCTATAAGTCGAATACGTAAAATCCTATTGTATTTATAGGAAAATAGTTATAATGAGGTGTGCATATGGAGTTCCGCCAGTTTCACTACATCCTAAAGATTGCCGAGGAGGGGACGCTCTCGCTTGCCGCGAAAAAACTCTATGTGTCCCAGCCGTCGCTCTCTCAGCTGCTTGCCGCGCAGGAGAAGAAAATCGGCGCGCCGCTCTTTGACCGCGGCGGCACACATCTCACGCCGACCGCCATCGGGAGGATATACCTCGAGACGGCGCGCTCCATCATCGCGCTTGACGAGGCGTTTCATCGGC
>CALALM010000456.1 GCA_937925565.1 uncultured Centipeda sp. | reverse complement strand
AAAACTGGGAGGAAACGAGCAATCCGATGAGAAAACTCTTTGTGTTTATTACGGCACTTTGCCTCTTTCTGCCGGCAGCGTCCACCGATGCCGCGCAGACATGGCAGCAGATCCATGACCACATCGCCGCTGAGATGGAGAATGTCTATACCATCTACCAATCGGGCAATGCGGAGGGAGCGAAGGATGCCGTCAATGATATTTACTATGGCATCTACGAAAAGGACGGTCTTGAGAGTGCCGTGCGCAGCGGGATCTCCTCCAAGAGTGCGAACCTCACGGAGTACCAATTCTACACGCTGAAAAAGGCGATCCGCGCGGGTGCGCCGCAGTCCGAGGTAGAAGCCGAGGGGAAAAAACTCCTCGATATGGTTCAGACGGAAGTGACAACCCTTGAGACGGCGGGGGTGCAGTCGGGCGGCTGGGGCATGTTCCTGCAGGCGTTTCTGATTCTTCTGCGTGAGGGCGTTGAGGCGATCCTCGTGCTCGTCGGCATCATCGCCTATCTCGGGCGTGCCGGTCATGAGAAGGAACTCTCCACGGTCTATAACTGGGCGATTGCGGGCGTTATTGCAAGCTTTATCTCGGCTTATCTCTTTGTCGAAGTTCTTGATAATACGGCGACGACAGGCTCCGGGCGTGAGATCATCGAGGGCTGTACCGCTCTCTTTGCCGTGCTTGTCCTCCTCGGCACATCTGCGTGGATGGGCGGCAAGTCCAACGCAAAGGCGTGGAAGTCCTACATCGACAGTCAGGTCAAGCTGACGCTCTCGACGGGCAAGAGTCGTGCCCTTGGCTTTGCCGTATTCCTTGCCGTTTATCGTGAGGGCGCGGAGGTCATTCTCTTCTATCAGGCGCTCTTTAACAACGCCATTGGCGATGTCGATATGATCTGGGGCGGCTTTGTCGCTGCGTGTGCAGCCCTTGCTCTGCTCTTCTTCCTCATGCAGCGCGGTGCACTGCGCATCCCGATCGGTCCGTTCTTCAAGGTGACGAGCGCGTTCATGTTTGTCCTTGCGGTCACCTTCCTCGGCGGCGGACTCAAGGAACTGCAGGAGGCAGATGTGATCTCCACATCGGTCATTGAGGCGATCCCCGTACCGAGCATTGATCTGCTCGGACTTTATCCCACCTATGAAACCGTTGTGCCGCAGCTGTTGCTGATTTTGGCAGCTGTTGCAGCGGTATCATATAGAAAACGCTCTGCTGCGGTAGAGGCGTAAGTTATTTCCTCGCAAGAGGGAGCAGTGTTTCATCTTTGTAAGGAGGATTATCCCATGAAGAAATCCAGTCTCAGCATGCTCAAGAAGGCACTTGCCGTTGGCGCCATCGCATTCTCTACGTTTGCGATCAACGCGAATGTCAGCGAAGCTGCGTTCGAGGAGTTCCCGATCGGCGACGAGATTGAGGATACGACGAACCACTTCAAGGTTGCGCTCGTGTACTTCCAGCCGGTCACGATGGAGCCCGCCGGCATGAGTCTCCCGGCAGATCAGGCGGATATCCACATTGAGACGGATATCCATGCAACCGAGGGCAATGAGTGCGGCTTCGGTGTCGGCGAGTGGATTCCCTATCTGACGGTGCACTACAAGTTCACGAAGCGCGAGACGGGCGAGAGCATTGAGGGCGTCTTCATGCCGATGAGCGCAGACGATGGTCCGCACTACGGCGCGAATGTCAAGATGCTCGGCGCGGGCACCTATGACTGCGAGTTCTCGATCGACAGTCCCGCACGTCAGAACTACATGCTCCACACCGACAAGGAGACGGGCGTTCCGGGTCATTTCTGGACCGAGCCGGTCAAGATGAGCTGGGTGTTCAACTACGTTC
>CALALM010000455.1 GCA_937925565.1 uncultured Centipeda sp. | reverse complement strand
CCAGATAGAGCGTGTCGAACTTGATCACTTTTTCCGCTTCTTCCATATTAAGACCTGCCGACTGTGCCGCACAGCGCAGAACATCGGGTTCGGAGAGGGCGGCATTTTTGCCGAAATAGGCATCCATGAGAACCTCGATAAGACGGTCGGCTTTCTCCGGCTCTTTGCTTTGTGCATACTTGGTCAAACGATGTGCATCCACGGTGTTGACAAACTGGGCATCGACAAAGTTGAAGTTCAGTCCTTCCTGTCTGCCCATGGCAGTAATGCTGTCGATGCGCTTTTCTGCTTCATCTGGCGAGAATCCGTACTTGCGTACGAAGAGGTCGGTCATGTTGCCTACGGATTTTCGCGGTGCATTTGGATCAAGCTGGAACGCTTTCATTTCAAGTTCAATCGACTCGGTGGTGTCCATCGCGGCAATGGCTTTTTTCATGCGTGTCTCTCCGATGTAGCAGAAGGGACAGGCGTAGTCGGACCAATATGTGATTTTCATGTGGCATCACCTTTCGTTATGTGATGATAGAGTGGGTTCTTCCTGCGGCAGAGATTCTGCCTGTGTCGTGTGTTGATGCAGATAGTCGATGTAGCGGTTTCCCCACACTTCAATGCAATCGAGGACGGGGGTGAACGCGTAACCGATTGGCGTCAGCTCGTATTCGACGCGCGGCGGGACTTCGGGGAAGGCGGTGCGTGTCAGCAGGCCTTCATATTCAAGCGTTTTCAGCTGTGTGGCAAGTGTCGCCTGTGTTGCGCCGACTTCCTTTTGAATTTCGCCAAAGCGCCTTGCACCGGCGGCAAGGGTACGCATGATGAGGATCGCCCATTTCCCTGCGATGAGTTTTTGCGCCGTAGCAAAGGGACAAGAACCGAATTTGTTCATCTGTCGATGGGGGGGCTTTGTCATGGTGATTCCCTTCTGTCTGCATATCGTTCATACGACCTGTTAGAAATAATAGCACAGTTCTTTTGTTAATGCAAGTCGAAAAATTAAAGTTAGTGTTTTTTATGTGTTTCTGATCATATTATTGGGTGGACTGTAGTATAATGAAAATATATAGAAAATCCAACGAAAGTGAGGTAGATACACACGCTCTTTTCCCTGCCCTTTGTATTTATAGACGTGGAGCGGCAATCCTGCGATGGATTCGGCAAGGATGCGCACGCAAGCGTAAACCGCTGTTGTCTGCATCGCAGTCCTCTCATTGACCGCCTTGCCCGCCGCTGTCTGTCCAAACAAAAAGGACAAGCCGCCGAGGTGATTCTGGGGCTTGTCCCGCGAACGAAAGAGTTTGCTGAATAGGTTCATATGTTATTCTCCTTGCACAATGATAGCTTTTATGCTATCATCAAAGTGTCTTTAAGAGGGAGTATAATATGTATCGAATTGAGTTCTACGAGAAAAGAAACGGGACATCCGACGTATGGAATTTTCTCGAGGAGTTACGTGAAAAAAGCAAGACGAACAAAGATGCGCGGATTCAATATGATCAGATCATCTTTTACATCGATCTTTTGGCACGCAACGGAACGAGATTACCGAGTAAGATCACAAAATATCTGGAAGATGGTATATGGGAGCTTCGCCCCGGAAACAACCGCATCTTCTACTTTTATTACGAAGATGGTCAATACGTTCTGCTGCACCACTTTCGGAAGAAAAGTATGAAGACACCGCCGCGCGAACTAGCCCGTGCAAAAGAAGCACGAAACGATTACCTTCGTCAGCAAAAGGAGCGAGGAAAATGAAAACATGGGAAGATTACAAGAATCATGTAAAATCCATTGACGCAGAGAGCCGTCGAAGTATGGAGGAGATTGAAGAAATTGCAGCTATTGTTTCTTCGATGATTGAGCGGCGCACCGCCCTCGGCATTAGCCAAAGAACGCTTGCGCAGCGTTGCGGTCTGCCGCAATCCTCCGTTGCACGCATCGAATCTTTCAAAACGACACCAAAAATCGACACCTTGCTCAAACTCATGCAGCCGCTTGGACTGAAACTCCAAGTTGCCGCACTCTGATTCAGACCCCGAATCACAGCAGCAAGATTCCTCGCTCGTCATAGACAGATGCGGAGGTATTATTTCCACAGCGGATCGCACGATCCAGTGCCATGATGAGAGCAATCACACCGTCGATCTTCTCTGTGGATTTCTCCTTGTCCGCCTTGATATTTCCTGCAGGGTCAGTGCGAATGAAGATATTGTCTGCCATCCAGCGCATGACGGGATGCCCGCCGTGCG